>PWPY01000203.1 GCA_003558575.1 Desulfonatronovibrio sp. | reverse complement strand
TTAAGAGTCCGGAGGGGGCAAATATCCCCCTTTGGCGGACATTAGAAAACTCCCTGTCGGAAGCGGGGCAAACAAAAAAATATGAGCAGCAATTCCATACAAAACGTCGAAGAACCATAATTACATTGTTGGTTCTGCTTTGAGCTTAGAGCTTATTCTTCTGAAAGCCCCTGAATCCTCAACCTTCAACTCCGGGTCACTTATCATGGCATTGAGCATCCTCTGCATTCGGAGAAAATCAACTTCTTTACGCATACACACCATGGCGCACAAAATCATTTCCTGCTCTCTGATCTGAATTTGAGTGTTCTGCTTCATTTTTTCCGCCACTGGAAGAAAAAGAAAATTTGCTAACACTATTCCATAAAGGGTGGAAACCAGTGTTATGGGAATACTCTTTAAAATCATGCCTGTATCGTCCATCCCCATCAGCAGACCCACAAGACCGATAACACTGCCTGCAACCCCAAATGACGGCGCATATGAAGCCATATTTCGAAATACGCTCTCTAACTCATGCCTGCTCAAGTACCTGGATCTTGCTTCAGAAAGCATAATATCTTTAATTTCTTCTTCATTGTACCCGTCTTTTACCAGTTCCAATCCAGATGAAGCCAGGGGAAATTCATCAGGGACACTGTCAGGACTTACAATGCCATGTCTGCGGTGCAGATGTCCAAGACTCATAAGCATATCCACCAGTCTTCGAACCCTTGCTGGATCTTCCTGATAAGAATTGACCCCGGCCTGAAAAGCCCTTGTAACCCTTTGAATACCTGAACTCATGAATGCAGCCCCAACAGTCCCTGAAACCACCACCAGAAAGGCCGTGGCATTAAAGTAGATTGAAGACTGTCCGGAAATTAAAAATGCCGATGCAAATAATGCAAAGCAAATCAGTCCCGATAATATTGTCTTGTTAATCATAACAGCTACACCTTGAAAATTTATGTTTAACTATCTTAAAATCCTGATTTCAACACGCCGGTTACGTTCTCCTGAAATTGCTCTTCCATCCGGAACCAGAGGCTTGCTAACTCCATACCCCTTTACCACAACATTTTCTTTTCTGATTTGTCCATTATCTACAAGAGCCATGCCGATTTTAGATGCTCTGACAGCTGATGTTTCCCAGGGATTCCTGCTTTCTTCATTCTTATCTGCAAAACCCGAGACCACTAATCCGCCTTGAGCCAGGGATAGAATCTCTGATATCCTTTCTAAGTAATATTCCGACTGGGGATTAAGATCAGTACTTCCTGAATTGAAAAAGGTGGGGCCAAACAGCGAAATGATCAGATCACCTTTGTTGTCAATTTCAGATGTGACAACTGAAGAATTTGCACCCAGTGATTCTCTTACCTGTTCATATAATGGATCAAGATTCAGGTTGTCTTTTTCAGTGGACAGACTTCCGGCCTTTAGTCCTAAAAACGCACCAGGAATAACAACTTCCCTTTCCTTGGCGTGAAAAATGAACAGTACCAGGAAAAGAATAAACATGACCATCATAAGGTCTGACCAGGGCACAGACCATGATCCCTGAGTCCTGGCAGGTTGAATATCCTGGTTTAAATCCAGTACAAAAGAAGTTCTAAGTCGGGTTTGTGACTGATCCATAAAACTTGTCCTTAATTCAGGGAGTAAAATATTCCTATGATCAGGAAACAAGCAATATATGGACCAATAAGGCAGGCTGTCTTCACAGCATGGTGAAAACTATGAACTCACAAAGCAGGTGCAGAACAGTCAGGGCAGATAATGTACTTTCTGACCCGTTCATAAGCCTTTTGAGAAGCTTCTGTTTCAAGGCTTGCCATTTCAGTTCTATCAACATAATGCAGAGCATCACATGGACACATGGCAGCACATGCAGGGCCAAGGCCTGCCCTGGTTACGCACATATCACATTTGGTTACCGGGTTATCCCCGCCTGTGCACATCATAGCTACATAAGGACAGGCCATGAGACAATTTTTGGAGTCACATGTCCTGCAGACTTCTTCCCTCAATCGGACAACTCCCTGGTCATCCTGGAAGATGGCCTTTCTAATGCATACCCGCATACATTTTGGATTGTCACAATGTTGACAATAAAGCGGGACATGAAGACCATAACTTGTCCTGGTCATGATAATTCTTGGTGTGCGGTAAATAAACTTACACACAGCTTCACAGGTTCCGCATCCTATGCATTTGCTGTAGTCAAGATATAAAGTTTTCATAATCATACATCTAATATTTTATGAACCTGTCTAATAACTGTTCAGCGCATTTTTCTACTTTTGGGTAAAGTCTCCCTGCAGACTGTCCTCACAGCATGATGAATAGATACTCTGTTTCCAAAATTTTCATATTTTGGGAATCGTCAGTAAGTAAACAGATCAGGGTAAGTCGGTATTTTTTATCAGTTCACCTTTATATTCATTGAGACGGTTCTCTGCCTTCAATGTTAACCATTGATCAAGGGACTGTGCAGCCTTAAGCCCACTATATACTGCAGATCCAACTCTGCTTGGACCGGTCAGGGCATCACCTGCAACAAACACCGAATCAATATTGGTCATCTGCAACCATCGCACCTGACCTTTGCGAACATTCTCCAGACCCAGATCATGGGCAAATGGAGGCGCAGCAATTTCCCCAATGGCCCCAACCACAATATCAACCTCAAGATTAAACAGTTCTCCGTCACAAACCAGAGGTCTGCATCTGCCTGTATCATCGGCCTGGGCAAGTCTGCACCTGGCAAGCTCAATACCCTGAACCCTGTCTTCACCCGTGATGCGAACAGGCGATGCAAGTTCATGGCAAATTGCTCCGCTTTTTTCTAACATGCTTACTTCAAGAGTACCGCAGGGAGCTTCATTCCTGGTTCTTCTGTAAACCAGATACACTTTCTCTGCCCCCTGAGCCAGGGCCAGGTGTGCCACATCCACAGCTGTAAACCCTGCCCCAATGACCGCAATTTTTTTCCCTTTAATATCAGGTGCTTTTACTCCGGAGATATTATATCCTGCAGCACGCACGGGAAAAAGAAATTCCAGTCCGGAATATACTCCGGGTAAATCAGCTCCAGGCAAGTTCAGCCTTCTTGATTTCCATGTACCGGTAGATATCAAAACAGCATCATTATCTTCCACTCTTCCGCCAAGACTTTTGTACGTTAATACAAACTGATCCCCTGCTTCCTCATGCATGGGTTCTGAGCCACAGATCTTTGTGCAGAGCCTGAATTCAACTCCATAGTCATTCTGCAGCTTTTTCACTGCTTCATCAATATTTACATCCGGAATCCTGTGCCCGGGAATGCCAAAGATCATCAGTCCACCTGCTTTGGGAAGTTTATCATAAACTTCAACCTTGTAACCCATACAGGCAAGATACCCTGCTGCGGCAAGCCCGGATGGTCCGGCCCCGATAATGGCAACCTTGCGACCATTTTTTGGAGGTGGAGTATTGCAAAGAAAGGTAAAATTCATTTTAATGTACTGTTAATTGTTGGCAAGAATAAACAGATTAAAAGCTGTGGGGAAAAATTCACAAAAAAAAAGGCCCCGCCTGAGCGGAGCCTTTTGATATTTAATATGGAAAGGTGAGTTATTCACCGAGCCCCTTTCGGCCTATCTGTCTGGCATAAGCCAGGGCAACTGTCCGGTAAACAAGGTGAGCCAGCTTTGACCATGGCAGATATGCAAAGAGCATAAATACGCTTACAAGGTGCAGATAATAGACAATGTAAGCTGGTGCAGCAGCATCAGCAAGTCTGAAAATCTGAGCCAGCATACCGGTCACAGCTACAAACCATATCACACCAATAAGATACCAGTCATAAAATGAGTTGATGGTTTTCTTTGGATCAGCATTAAGTCTGTTGCGGGTCATGAATACCAGACCAACAATAAGGGCTATCCCACCGGCATTGGCAAGAATTTTAACAGGGTTCCATAATGCCAGTGGAGTGACCATACCAAACCCGAAGAGTTTGTTGGTCCAGTAGAAAAATGCAATTATTCCTGTTACCACTGCTAAGGCGATAAACCCGTAAAATACGAGCAAATGCCCAGGATATCTGTCTTTGTTGGATTCACAGTCTTTAAACTTACGATGGGAAATTATTTCGTCTTTCACAACATCAATGAGAGACTTGAAAAAGGAAGGTGAATCCTCCTTAGGCTCAAGCCCATTTGCTTTGAACGATGAAAGCATTCCCTTTATGGACGTTGCAAAGGTAAATACTACAAACAAAACAGTAAGAATAAAAATTGGATCAATTGTCTGCAGGGTCGGATAAACCTTGGCAAATATAATTTCACCGTCAGGAATTGTCAGACCTGTGGTCAATGCCCATACAATGAGGAAAAGTGCGGCAGGTATACCGAAGAGTATCGGCAGATACTTTGCTGAACTCATCCACTCCCCAATAATGGCAGGTTTGGACAATGATTTGTAAGCCATATTTCTGAGCGCTGCCAGAAGATCTCCGGGTTTGGCTCCACGTGGACAATTATCTGAACATTCTCCGCAATTATGACACAGCCAGATATCAATATCATTGACCAGCTTGTCTTTAAGGCCCCATTGTGCCCAGACCATTTCTTTTCTGGGAAAGGGTGCTTCCTCAGGAGAAAGTGGACAGATTACACTGCAAGTGGCGCACTGATAGCATTTCTTGAGAGATTCGCCACCAGCTGCCTGCATCTCCCTTATAAATTGAACATTCGGTTCGATTCGTGTTGACATCTATTAACCTCCTAGAAGCCCTTGTATGGATTTGGTCCGTAGCCTTCAATTTCTTCAATGAAATCATCAATTATCTGAGGAATCTTGTCGTATTCATCAATGGCTATCTGCTTCTGCTGAACTCTCTCAGCTTCAACCTGAAGTCTTTCCAGAGTTTCACCGATGTTGTCCATTCTCTTGTTGCAGAGCTCACTGCCTTTGACAAAGTGGCACTGGTAATCATCGCCGTATTTACAGCCTAACAGCAGTACCCCGTCCATTCCTTTACTCATGGCCTCAGCAACCCATTGGGTATTTACTGAACCAAGGCATCTGATGGGGATAAAACGAACAAATGATGACCATTTCTTTTTGCGCATAGCTGCCATATCCAATGCGGGGTAAGCATCATTTTCGCAGGCAAGAACCAGAATACGGTAACCGCCCTCCTCCTCATCTTCAGGAACCTGAATCGATGCAATCATTTCATTGAGCATGGATACGCTGTAAGTATCAAATGAAATTACGCGCTCTGGACATGCTCCCATGCAAGTACCGCATCGGCGGCATCTTGTGGTATTTGGTTCTGGCGTACCCTTTTCGTCATCATCAAGGGCGCCAAACGGACATTCTTCAGTACAACGTTTACATTGAGTACAACGCACCATGTTAAACTTGGGATAGGTTGGATCACCTGATCTTGGATGGACAGCAACTCCTCTGTTAATTGACTCAAGGCATTGAATTGCTTTCAGGGCGGCACCAGCAGCGTCATCCTTGGCAGTTCCCATGGACATAGGCTGGCGTACACAGCCGGCTGCATAAACCCCTGTTCTTCTGGTTTCATATGGAAAACAGATATAGTTTGAATCAGCAAACCCGTCAAAAAGTTCCAGGTCAGGTATCTGCTCGCCCAGGCGGTATCCCAGCTTGAGAACTGGTTCATCAGAAATGGATGAAACCATTCCTGTAGCAAGAACTAATAGATCAACCTCAACCTCAAAATCTTCACCAAGAAGGGTATCTTTTACCTTGACAAGAACCTTGCCGTTTTCACCTTCAGATACTTCCTGGATTTCAGATTTTGTCAGAAAAATTCCTGGATCATCCTGTGCTGCCCGGTAATAGTTTTCAAACACGCCAGGAGTACGCATATCTTTATAAAATATATATGCTTTAGCATCATCATTTTGTTCACGTACATATCCTGCCTGCTTTAATGATCCCATACAGCAAACAGATGAACAATATGAAAGGTGTTCTGGATCTCGTTGACCGGCACATTGAATAAACGCAGCACTTTCCACTGGCTGACCATCTGAGGGCCTTGTAAGCTTGCCGTCCTTGGCCATTGTTTCAAGTTCAATATTTGTTACTACGTTTTTAATTTTTCCATATCCAAGATTATCAAGCTTGGATGCATCATAAGGCTTCCAGCCAGTAGCTAAAACAACAGAACCAATCTTGAGTTCCTGCTCTTCTTCACCCTGCTTGATTGTTACTCTGAATTTGCCTGGTGCACCTTTGATTTTTTCAAGAATTGTTCCGGTCAGAATTTTAATCTTGTCATTTCCTTCAACTGAGGAAATCAATTCATTGATGGTCGGCACTTCTGCCAGTTCGTAAGGACTTTTGGTCGGGGTCTGCTTGTACATCTTCGTAGCAAATCCGCCCAGAGAACTTTCCTTTTCCACCAGAACAACATCATAACCAGTTTCAGCCGCATTAAGAGCAGAAGTCAGACCGGTAAAACCGCCTCCAAGAACCATGATGGTCTTGTCAAGATCCATGGGCTCGGCTTCTGGCTTATTGGTTCTTTCTAACTTGGCAATGCTCATCTTTATATAGTCTCTTACCATCATAGTAAGAGGATCAGACATTTCATCATCTTCAGGTTCAGGCAGTTCAGGGTTATGATATGACCATACTGCCAATTCTCTGATATTAGCACGGTCAACAACAACATCTTCTCCAAAATTGAAAACATCCCACATTATTCTGGGAGAGCAGGCAGCAACACATACCCTGTTTACGCCTTCAGCATCAACATCTTTCTGCACTTCTGCGAGACCTTCTTTTCCACATAGAAAAGGTACCTGCTTAAGAACAGCCGGAGAACTTTCTTCGTCAATGTACTCCGTTACCTTCTCCATATTAACGTTTTCTCCGATTTCGCAACCGGTGCAGATATATACTCCAACCTTCATGTCAGCCATTATGACTTACCTCCTAACCGTTTGTATAGCTTTAAGGGCCGCGCCGGTAGCAGTTTCAGCCGATGTCATTACATCCAACGGCATCTTGGCGCATCCAACAGCGAAAATTCCCTTATCTTCACCGCCGGTGATAAATCCTTCTTCGTCTTTGGGCACTTCAAGGGCCAGCTCATTAACAGCGATGGAGGGCTGCATTCCTGTTGCCAGCACTACCATGTTGAACTTCTCTTCCTTCTTTACTCCGCCCATAATATCTTCTGCAGTTACGATCACATCACCAGTAGCAGAATCTTCTTCAATCTTGGCGACCTTACCCTTAACCATTAGTACTTTTTCATCCTGCTGAATTTTATTCAGGAATTTTTCATAACGTCCTGGAGCCCGCAGATCTATGTAGTAAATTACTACTTCTGCATCAGGATATTGTTCCCTGATATATGTACAATGTTTAAGAGATGCCATACAGCAAATATACGAACAGTAATCCAGATGGTTCTGATCTCTGGATCCGGCGCACTGAACAAACGCGATCCTTTTGGGTTCTTCTCCATCAGAGGGTCGCTGGATTTTACCGGTTGTTGGTCCTGCTGGTGCGGCTAACCTTTCCATCTGCATATTTGTAATTACATTGGATATCTGACCAGCACCAAGATTGGTCAGTTTGCTTACATCGTACGGTTCCCAGCCTGTTGCAACCACAATGGAACCTACACTGATTGTTATTTCCTTTTCTTTTTCTTCAAGATCAATGGCCTGATACTCGCAGGCTTCAACGCATTTGGCACATGATGATCCTTCACAAACCTGGTCATCAATTACATAACGCATGGGAAATGACATGAGATGAGGCCTGTAGACAGCTTTGGTCTTACCAAGATCAAAATCATATGCGCTGTCCCTTTCCACAGGACAGACTTCAACGCATTTGTCACAGGCTGTACAGTTGTTGTTAACATAGCGGGGGCTGATTTTAATCTTTACATCATAGTTGCCCGGACCGCCGGAAACTGAAACAACCTCAGCCAGGGTAAAATGCTTTACTCTGGGATTATTCTTAATCCTCTGAAAATTTATTTCCAGTCCGCAGCTGGGAGGACACAATTTAGGAAAATAATGTTTAAGTTGCGCCACACGTCCTCCAAGATATGGCATCTTTTCCACAATGAACACCTCGTGGCCCACTTCCGCGGCTTCCAGAGCGGCTGTAAGGCCGCTGAATCCACCGCCAATTACCAGAATACTACTATTGGACATTCTTAATCCTCCCTAATTATTTGCCTTATCTTACAAAAATGGCCTAAGGCCAAACTAAATCATAAACATCTTTTGTTCAGCTCGGACTTAGACCATAAAAAAGGCTGCGGGCACTTGTGCCCGCAGCCTTCAATTTGCTGTTTAGTCCGGAATGATCTGGTAGTAAGGCTTCTTAAAGAAGTCTGTTTTCTTCTCTGCCGGATTGTACTTGGAGTTAGTGAAGCACTTCCATTCCTTATCGTTGAGATCCAGATAGTCGGCGCGATAGTAGAAGCCGGGATATCTGGATTCTTTGCGGAACTTGATGTGCAGAACGTGCAGACGTACTGTCCACAGGCGATGGTAGTTTTCCCATGCGCGGAGCAGTTCGTGCATATCACGAGCACAAAGCTTCTTGGAGTCTTCTTCAAGCAGGTCGAGATGCTTTTCGCAGACTTCAAGAAGAGTTTCAGAAGTGGTATAATAAGTTGAACAACCACCGCCGTACTCATCTGTGTACTTCATCAGACGCATCATGAAGTTCTTAGGTGTGATGTATTTTTCGTTGATGTCAGGAGCTGTAGAGAGACCTACATTTTCCTGATAAGTGTACCAGGGCTGGTAGATTTCTTTAGCCAGTTCAGCAGGATCCTGTGCCAGCTCAGGCTTGAAATCCTTGTGGTCAACAACCCAGCGAACCATCTGCTTACCAGCAATACGGCCTTCAGCGTGTGATCCAGAAGAGAACTTATGTCCGGATGCACCAACACCATCAGCACATGTCCACAGACCATTGACAGTTGTCATACGGTTGTAGATCTTGCCGTTGTCAGCTTTGATCTTATAGTCATCTGGAACCCATTCTTCGTCTGGCCCGGAAACCCAGATACCGCAGCAACCTGAGTGTGAACCAAGCAGATAAGGCTCTGTAGGCATGATCTCAGATCCAACCTTTTCAGGTTCGATGTCCATGCATGCCCAAAGGTTGGCCTGACCAACGCACATGTCAAGGAAGTCTTCCCAGGCTTCAGACTCAAGGTGCTTCTGCTCTTTCTTGGAAAGTTCCTTAAATGTGGTCTGCAGAGCAGTAGCAGTGTCCATATAGATGGGACCGCGTCCTTCTTTCATCTCTTTCATCATCATATGGTTACGCAGACAGGTGGGGATAATCTGACCCTTGGCATAGCCCTGAGCCTCATAATCCTTAAGCATTTCACGGTTGGTTACGCAATAGTCTTCACCCTTGGCGTTAGTTGCCTTAGCTTTAAAAAGCAGGAACCATGCACCAACTGGTCCATAACCGTCTTTAAAACGGGCAGGTACGAACCTGTTTTCCATCATGGTCATTTCAGCACCGACCTGAGCACACATGGTGTATGTAGAACCAGCGTTCCATACAGGATACCATGCACGGCCAAGACCTTCACCGGTTGACCTTGGACGGTAAACGTTAACTGCACCACCGCATGCTACCAGCATGGCGTTGCATTTGATAACGTATACTTTATTTTCACGAGTTGAGAATCCAACTGCACCAGCAACACGATTGGGCTCATTCTTGTCCAGAAGCAGCTTAACTATGAACA
>PWPY01000029.1 GCA_003558575.1 Desulfonatronovibrio sp. | reverse complement strand
TGAGGCTTTGCCTGAACTGGAGCAGTATCTTGATGATGCTCTTATTGCCGGGCGCAAGCATCTCGAAGTCGTTCATGGTAAAGGAACCGGTGCTCTTCGCAGTGCAGTGCATGATTACCTCAGGGGGAACCCCATGGTCGCTTCCTTCAAATGCGCTTCTGAAGATACTGGTGGAGAGGGGATGACTGAAGTTGAGCTGAGCTGATATTTTTGTGACCATTCAAGATATTACGATATATATCACTAATGTGGTGTAATTGTTATGGCAAACAATCATAAAATATTATCTTCAGTCATCTGGACAAATAAATTCACTGTCTTAATTAATTAAGTTTGTTTTTTGGTAACTGTTTACCATGTTTTCAGTGCAGGCCATGTATCCTGTGTTTTTCGTTCTGCTGGTTATGACGGGGAAAATATGTCGACAATAGATTCCAACAGTATCGCTGAAATAAAGTCAAGGCTCTCCCTGGTCGATATAATCAGTAGATATGTAGAATTGCGTCCAGTGGGAGACAGGTGGTCTGCACCCTGTCCTTTTCATGAAGAGACCAAACCGTCTTTTACAGTAAGTCCGGATAAAGGTTTTTATTATTGTTTCGGTTGCCAGGCTTCTGGCGATCTTATCGAATTTTATAAAAATATTAATGGCCTTGATTTTGCTGAGGCAGTAAGACAACTGGCTAAGGAAGCTGGTGTTCATATTGCTGTCCAGGATGAAAAAAAATCTCGCCTTGAAAAGAGCAAAGTCAGTACAGCCCAGGAGATAAACTCCCTTGCAGGCAGTTTTTTTCTAAATGTTCTGTGGTCAGACCAGGGAAAAAAGGCAAGGCAGTATTTGGATTCCAGGAAAATTAGCACAGAAATGGTGCGAGAGTTCAGGCTGGGCTGGAGTCCTGATGGCTGGCAGAATCTAACAGATTTTTTGAATAAAAAAGGTTTTTCATCCCAAGATGGAGTTCTTTCAGGGGTCCTCAGTCAGAATCAGAAAGGCCGGGTTTATGATCGTTTCAGATCCAGACTTATTTTTCCAATAATTAGTCTTTCAGGAATGGTTGTGGCCTTTGGTGGCAGAGTTCTGGATGATGGTGAACCCAAGTATCTCAACAGCAGCGAAAGTCCTGTCTATAAGAAAGGAGATCATTTATATGGTCTGTTCCAGGCCAGAAAAAAGATAACCCAGACAAAAAAGGTTTATCTTACCGAGGGATATCTTGATGTCATAGCCTTGCACCAGTTTGGTTTCGCCAACAGTTGCGGAGTATTGGGGACAGCTCTTACAGCTTCTCAGGTTAAAAGGCTTTCCGGATTGTGCAGAGAGGTAGTTCTTCTTTTTGATGGAGATAGAGCTGGACGCAATGCTGCCTTGAGAAGCGCGGAGATGATTCTTGGTGCTGGTTTAGGGTGTAAAGTGCTGACTTTTCCCCAGGGTGATGATGCTCACAGCCTGCTGACACAAAGTGGAGAGAAAGCATTTGAAGATCTTTTACAGAAAGCATCCGCTGGATTGGATTTTTGCCTTAAGACCATAAGTACTGAAAAGTCTCCCAAAGAAGTTATGAACTGGGTGGGTAATTTTTTAAGTGGACTCGGGGATTTGAGCCTGAAAACCTTTTATATACCCAAGGTAGCGAGTGTGCTTGGCCTTACCGAAGTTGAACTCAGGAAAAGCATAAAAGAAAAAGATCAAGCCCTGCAATCGCATGGGGATATGGGAAATCAAGATATAAAAGGACCAGATCAGAGGGATCGGGAAATACTTACCTTTGCAGTTTGTTTTCCTGAATTCAGAAGTGACCTGGAGCAGAAAAATCTTGAGCTGATTCTCAGCACTTCATGGGCAAAAAAATTTTGGAACAAGATAAAAGAAAAATCTCAGGATGCCGAGGATTTTAATTTTGACCCTAATGAGTGGGATTTCTATTTTAAATCCAAGCTTGAAGAGTCTTCACTGAGGTCAAGCAAGGCTACGGTTTTTATAGAAATCGAGAATCTGATTTCCCAGATTTCATCTACTATGACCAAGCAAAACCTTAAGCAGGCCCTTATCAGGGCTCAGAAAAACAATGATCAGCATGAGGTTAAAAGGATACTTGGTCTTTTGCAAAATGTTTTTTAAACTTGGTGAAGAGCATTTAATCTTTGTTTTTGTTCGCTGGATTACATTAAAATGGTAGTAGTTTGCCAATCATTAACTTAATTCCGTAGGGGGGGGTAATGCGTAGCATTAAAGACGTTCAACAGATTAAGACCCTTATTGCTGAAGGAAAGAAAAAAGGTTTTTTAACCTTTGAAGAAATTAATAAGGCTCTTCCTTCAGATGTGACTACTCCTGACCAGATAGAAGAGATAATTTCCATCTTTGATCAATTAGATATAGCTATTGTAGATGATAAATTGGGCAAGCCTCTTGCTGTTGTGCCAGAGGATTCCGAGTCGTTGGCTGAAACCATGGCAATCAATTTGGAAAAGCTTGAGGATGTTACAGATACTTTGTCGCGAAGCAGTGATCCTGTGCGGATGTATCTGCGGGAAATGGGAGCAGTGGGCCTTCTGGACCGCGACGGTGAAGTGGTCATTGCCAAGAAAATTGAAGCAGGAGAGCTGGAAGTACTATACTCCCTGGTGGAAGTGCCTGTTGCTGTGGAAGAGCTGATCAGTGTGGGTGAAGACCTGAAGAAAGAAAGAGTCAAGCTCAAAGACGTTGTCAAGACTATTGAAGAAGATGATCCTTCAGAGGAAGAGATGAATCAGCGTGAAAGAGTGATATCTCTTCTGGAAGAAGTAAAAAATATATATCGCAAGCGTCGAAGTGTTTATGACAAATTTGATGAATGCGCCAGGATTGACCGCAGGGTATACGGTCTGCAGAAAAAAATAATGGGTTATAAGGATGAGGTTGTTGGATGCCTGCGTAATATCAAACTTGAAAAAACTCTTATTGACCGCATTATTGAAACAGTTGGGGACTATGTCCGCCAGATGTATAACTGTCAGAGGGATTTAAGTGCATATATTCTTTCTCTGGGGCTATCCAATGATGACCTTTTCAGTCTTCTGGAAAAATTAGATAAACGGGAAATAAACCCTGTCGCTGCCGCAGACAAGTTAGATATGACCATTGAAGAGCTGTTTTCATTCAAAGAAATGATATACGGCAAAATGGAAATTTTAGAGCGCCTTGAGCAGAAATGTATGCATAATGTCCATGAACTTGAAGAAATCCTGTGGCGTATCAACAGGGGCAATCATGATGCTCTTAGAGCCAAACAGGAACTTATAAGAGCCAACCTCAGACTGGTAGTCAGCATTGCTAAGAAGTATACTAATCGTGGACTGCAGTTTCTTGATCTCATTCAGGAGGGGAATATCGGTCTTATGAAGGCAGTGGACAAGTTTGAATACCAGCGTGGCTATAAATTTTCCACATATGCCACCTGGTGGATCAGGCAGGCTATTACCAGGGCCATTGCTGACCAGGCCAGGACTATAAGGATCCCTGTGCATATGATAGAGACAATCAACAAATTAGTGAGAACTTCCCGCTACCTGGTTCAGGAGTTGGGCCGCGACCCAAGTCCTGAAGAAATAGCGGAACGCATGGACTATCCCATAGACAAGGTTAAAAAAGTTCTTAAGATTGCCAAAGAACCCATCTCCCTTGAGACTCCCATAGGAGACGAAGAAGATTCAAGCCTTGGTGACTTTATTGAAGATAAAAAAGCCGTTGCCCCTGCTGATGAGGTTGTGAATTCTAAACTTTCTGAGCAGATTGCCAAGGTTTTGTCTGAGTTGACTCCGAGAGAAGAACAGGTTCTGCGCAAAAGGTTCGGAATAGGAGAAAAATCAGACCATACTTTGGAAGAGGTGGGCAAGTTGTTTAATGTAACCAGAGAAAGGATCAGGCAGATTGAAGCCAAGGCCCTGCGCAAGCTCAGGCATCCTGTTCGAAGTTCCTGCCTTAAAACATATTATGAGACATAGGACTCAATCATGAAAAGGCTGTGCATAGTTTTTTTTATTTTTGTTTTATTCTTTATTTCGGCTTCATCAGTTTATGCCAGGCAGGCAAAGGTAGTCTGGGTATCTGATGGAGATACCCTTATCCTGGAGGGGCGGGAAGTTGTTCGGCTCAAAGGTATAGATGCTCCAGAAACCAGACATGAAGATGAAAGAGATCAATATTATGCTCGGGAAGCCACGTTAAGATTAGAAGAACTGACCATGGGCAGGTCTGTTAATCTCAAACTGGGCCAGGAACCGGAAGACAGGTTCGGCAGAACCCTGGCTTATGTTTATCTCCCCACAGGAGAAAATGTTAATATTCTCCTGGTCAGGGAAGGTCTGGCTTTTTATTATCCGCATGGGGTTCAGGACAGAGATATTTCATCAAAGATTTTAGATGTTCAGCGCAGAGCTATGCGAAATAAAGAAGGCTTTTGGGAAGAAATATTAGGCATGGAAAAATCAGGTTCTGAATACGTGGGCAATTCCAGGAGTTTGCGTTTTCATACCCATAAATGCGGATATGGTCAGAAGGTTGCTGAAAGTAACAAGGTATTGTTTCAAAATCTTTATGAAGCCTTTTATGAGGGTTATGCGCCATGCAGAAGGTGCACACCCTGGCCTCTGGCAGACGATTAAATTAAGGATTGAAATTACGGCAATAGTTACTAAATAACTTTGAAAAATATTCAAGGAGAATACAATGGATGATTGGGTATGCGTAGCAATATTTGATGAAATGAGTGAAGCAGTTGGTAAGGAAAAGGCCCGGATTGAGGATATGGCTCTGGATGTGGGTCTTATGCCTGAAAAAGTGGTTAAGGTTGAGCAGAAAGAAAAGGTTGAAATTCTCATTCATCCTGAGTTTTACTCCTATTACGAAGGATAGTTACAGCAGGCTGTTGAAAATTTTCCAATTGCTGACTCCAGGATTTTTTGAACAGCCTGCTGGCAGGTTTTTTAACAAGCGTATAAGCAGGTAGTAAAATGTTGTATGAAATACCAATGATTCAATTTTTTTCATTGTTTAACTTCAGTGAGATTGACTGGAGCTACTGGCCTTTTGGAGAGGGTTTTACTGGAAGCTGGATACTAACTTTAACCAAGTTTATTTTTGTTGGAGTTATCCTTGCAGTTATACTTGGTTTTTTAAGGTTGCTCTTTGGCCCCAAGGGTTTTTTCAGGGATGAAGAAATGGATCGGGAAGCTGAAGAGGAAAGGCAGAAGGTCAGAGAAGCTGTAGATGTTTTAAGGCAGCGTTTAGTCAACGGAGAGATTACAGAAGAAGAATTTGAGCATAAAAAATGGATTCTTGAAAAATGAATGATTACGAGCGGTTTGAAGATTTTTTCAACAATTATGCTCAAAAATTCATCCAGGCTGCAGATAATGACCCCAACCTCAGTCTTAAAAAAGACCATTCATATAATGTAGCTGAACAGGCCCGCCTCATTGCGGAAAGCGAAGTCTTTCCCGGCGGGCTTGTTTTTTTGTGTCGTCTGACCGGATTGTTTCATGATATCGGACGGTTTGAGCAATACCTGCAGTACAGAACATTTAAAGACAGTGAGTCCTTGAACCATGCCAGCTTAGGCTTTAGAATAGTTACAGCAGAGCCTGTTTTTGATTCTCTTAGCAAAGATCAGAAAAGGGATCTGCGCCTTGCCGTACTTTTTCACAGCCGCATGAGGATACCGAATGGCTTGCCTTCCGCAACGGCATGTGTATGCAAGGTTTTGCGTGACGCTGATAAATTAGACATTTATCCCATCATGATTTCCCATCTAACCCCTGGAAGTACTACCAATGAGATTGTCACCCTGGGGCTTGACCCTGAAAATCTTATTACACCTGAAATATTGGATCAGATCAGTCAGGGCAAACTTTGCCAATATTCAGCCATGAGATACGAAAATGACTTTAAACTGCTTTTATGCTCCTGGATATATGATCTGAATTATGATTATTCCCGTGAATTTGTCATAAAAAACGGATTTCTGGATCAGCTCTTTGAGCTTTTACCATCAACCAGTGATATAAACAAATTAAGAACACAGATCATGGGTCATCTTGTCCGGTCTTCCTCCTGAAACTGCCTTAATATTAATCCGTCGAGTATTCTAATCAGTTTTTTATAAAGCCCGCCATAGCCGGGAAATTTTCCAAAAAGCATAATTTTTTGTTTTTGCAGCTCTTTATTGGAGCTGCATTCTGGTGATGAAGGAGCCATGGCCATGGCGAGCCGCTCATGGCTTAAGTAATCCAGAAGTTGATCAAGAAATGTATTCGTCACTGAAGAAAATTCCTGTTCGCATTGTTCCCAGAAAAGCTCTGCGTCAGGTCCGGGCAGAGTGGACAATGCCTGACAAATCATGGAGTAAAGAAAATTTATGGGAGAACCAGGTACTCCCCTTCTCCAGCCAAGAAGCCAGGAGTTGCGCCAGAACAGAAGAAACTGGCTCTGGCTGGTTTTGATAACATTATCCAAGCCCTTTTTGAACCTTAGCAGCACAGTGTTGTTCCAGACAGGGACAAAGTTCCTCAGGTCCCAGTGAATCAGTTCCGGCATCAGAGAACTTTGTGGATGGTTGTTTCCCAGGATTGTCATAAGCAGGTGAAAAAGGATGGTGTTGGCCTGGGGAGATTCAGGAGTTTCAAGATGAGCATAACTCAGATAGTATTGTCCCTGGCCGTAACTTCCCTTAATAAGGCAGGGTTCGCCACTTATCAGCTGCGGATTCAAGTTGATTTTATAGATTGATTCCCAGGTGCTTAGATCCTGTTCAGATATCTGGGAAAGGTTGAGGTCAGAACTCCAGAAGTCAGGCCCTGGAGTGGAATAGCTGATCAAAACCTGGATTGGCTCATTAGTATGGTCATGCTGAAATTGTGACGGCCACCACACTGGAATTAAAACATTATCTTTATACTGGGCAGGTAAACTGAGCTGGGGATCAATTTTGCAGTAAACATGGCCACTGAAGTTGGGCAGCCTTTCTTGAAAAGGCTTTCTTCCCCAACGGCAAAGATTGAGTCCCGGGAAACTGGAAGTTCCCTGAAGGGCCAGGCCTGCTCCGCCGCAAAATCCAAGATATCTGCCACCTTTTCCAACGTAGCCTCTAATATTTTCCAGTCCCTGTTCTGTCAGGTTTCGGGCCTTGAGTTTTGCCCATCCCCCAGGAATGATCAGACCTGCTGGAAAATCACAGGCAAGGATTCCTGTTTTGATATCCTCAGAAGTAATTATTTTAAAGGGAAGTCTTAACTGTCTCAGCGCCCGGATAAGCATGACCCCCCACAGGTGAGATTCATCCCAGAGTACGTATAGACTTCTTTTTGATAAGGACATGCGAGATCCTTTAGCAGGATAAACTGGTCAGTTCAAGGATAAATGCCTGATAGAGGTTTGTTTAACTGCTTGATAATTCGAGCATATTATGCTCATACAACATGTTTTTCAGCAAAAAATGAGCTGTAAAAATGTTTCACTTTATATTTTTGGTAATGTATGTATTTCTCACAAACCATGGGTGTGCATTTTGTAGCTGTTCGTCAGATACATGGCGTTTCTCCTGGCAAGGTACGCTGTTAACGCTTTCTTAAATCAGCTGGAGCTCTAATGGATAAAGACAACGAAAAAAAAATTTCCCACAAGGATGATCCAAGATTCTGCATTGGATCAAGTGATCACGACCCTGATTATCCAATTATAAAGGTATTAAAACGCATTATCCGCTATGCTGTTGTGGTCCTGGCCATAACCATGACCTTTGTGATTATCTGGGGGGTGGGTGATGTCATCTGGGTTCTGGTAAACAGACTCCAGGAACCACCGTTCATGTTATTGAGCATAAGTGATATTCTGGCTACTTTTGGTGCTTTTATTGCGGTACTTATTGCCATAGAAATTTTTGTAAATATAACATTGTATCTGGATGGAAAGATTATTCATGTGAAACTTGTTCTCGCTACTGCCCTGATGGCCATTGCCAGGAAGGTTATTATTTTTGATTATGACAAGCTGGGTCCTGAATATGTCTGGGCTACGGCCGCTGTAATTCTTGCCCTTTGCGTTGGCTACTGGCTGGTGGATGAATAAAATAAAGGACGTATGAATGCAGACCATTAATTGCACAACTACCTTGATTACCCCTCAGGGAAAGCAGGAAGTTCAGGAGCAGGTTTTAAAAGAGCGTCCATTTTCAGTGACGTTGAATGATGAGCTTATGGGCACGGCAATGGTCTTGGCTACAGATTTAAAGGAGTTTGCAGCTGGTTATCTGTTTGGTCAGGGCTACCTTACTCAGGAAGATGAGGTTCTGGAGGTCAATGTCTGCGTAGAAGGAAGAATTGACGTTTATGCTGATGTGGAAGTGGTTAAAGATGAGGAAATGATTATTACCTCAGGCTGCGGAGGCACAGGAAAGATTGCCCGCAGACTTCTTGAAGAGAATTTTCCAGATTTGAACGATTTTAAAATTGATTTTACACAGATTGGAGATCTGGTGCGCAGCTCTTTGTCTGTGTCTGGCTTATCCCAGCAGACTCATTGCGTGCATGGATGCGGATTTCTAACTGAAGGCGGCTTTGAGGCCTGTTTTGAAGATGTGGGGCGCCATAACGCAGTGGATAAGGTTATGGGGGGAATAATTCTGGGCAGGTTTTCCCCTGCAGGGGCCATTTATACTACTGGAAGGCTTACTTCTGATATGGTCCTAAAATGTGCGCGTATGGGCATACCCATAGTCCTGTCCAGGACAGCCCCATCATCCCTGGGGCTTGAGATTGCAAGAAAGGCTGGAATAACTCTTGGTGCTTATGTGCGTCCAGGCCGGGTGAATGTATTTAATGCTCCTGAGAGAATAATTATTCAACAGCCCGAAACAAAAGTTCATTGTAACTGTTCACCATGACGTAATGTTATCCTCTGTCCTTTTTGGTTTTCTTTTGCTGCAAACTCCCGGCGTGATCCCGTAAGCCAAAACCATTAATTTGTTCAGTTATTCAGGAGACCATATTGATGTCGATGTTTTTGGCTAACGGACTCATTGCCGGTCAAACAAGCAGCAATGCGAAAAATCAAAAAGGACAGGGGCTCTAACGCCTGACAAAAAATGTGTTGAATAGATACACTTCATTTATGAAAATCTGTTTAAGACCTCTTTCCCTCCAATAAAGTTGGCCATTACCCTTCCCTTAAGTGTCTGATTCAGGCAGGGAGTATTTTTTCCTTTGGAAAACAGACTTTCCGCATCTGCCTGCCATTCCTGCTCCAGGTCTATCAGGATAAAATCTGCCGGGTCACCCTTTTCAAATCTGTTTACTGGAAAGTCAAAAATTTCTGAAGGCTTGTGGGACATGAGTCTGACTAAGTCTGAAATATTTAGAATATCTTTTCTTACCAGTTCAAGGCAGAGGGACAGAGAAGTATCCAGTCCGGAAATTCCATTGGGGGCCTGGGCAAAGGGCACATCTTTTTCAAAATCTGCGTGGGGTGCGTGGTCAGTAACAATGATATCCATGATGCCATTTTTTACAGCCTCTCGTAAGGCCAGGACATCATCCTTGGTGCGCAGGGGAGGATTGACTTTGGCCAAGGTGTTATAGTTCATGGTTAGTTCTTCATCCCAGAGCAGATAATGAGGGCATGTTTCAGCAGTAACCGGGATGGATTTCTCTTTGGCCCTGGCAATAATCTCCACAGATTCCCGGCAGCTGATATGGGCAAGATGAATTGGGGTGTTTAGATAAGCGGCAAGGAGAACATCCCTGGCTACCTGAAGGCTCTCTGATACGCTGGGGATTCCTTTAAGCCCAAGGTAACTGGAAACCTTTCCTTCATTCATAACCCCATCCCCGGCCAGGTAAGGATCTTCGCAATGGTCAATAACAATCATCTCTAAGT
>PWPY01000160.1 GCA_003558575.1 Desulfonatronovibrio sp. | reverse complement strand
TGATACAGTGCCCGTAACTTGGTGGCTAAAAGCTCCTCCAACGTGTATGTCGTAACTTCAGCGGTTCCTGAATACCAAGAGGAATTAACCACCAGATTATTTTGCTGAAAACCATAAACAGAAAAATGTTCTCTTGAATTGATTTCCAATTTGAGATTGAGGGGAACATTTTCTTCAGAAATAAACCGATACTTAAATGTGACTCGTCCTTTTGTTTGCTTCCACTTTGGTTGACCTAACCAGGGAGAAAGGGCGGATCTGACTTTATCCATCAAGTGCCCCATAGGTCCGGGTTTTATCTGAACCAAGTCTATGTCCTCTGAATATCTGGCTGCCGGCAGGTATAGTTTGAAAAGAGCTGTACCGCCCCGGAAAGCAAGACTGTCTCTAAGCTCAGGCTCCTGAAAGAGATCAATTAAGGCACGACTAATAACCAAGTCCTGCTCAATCATGTTGTTGTCCGGCCATGGAGCATATTGTTGCCACTGGGTAATATATGCCTGTGGAATCATATGTCTGGCTCAACTACTGTGTTGATCATAAGTTTCCAGCGGTTATTGATTGCCGCATCATTATTATTACCTGAAGGAAGTAATGAAGCTTTGGCCGGCTTTTTTTGGTTTATCAGCTCGGCCAGGGCGTCGCTTAAGTCGTATCTTTCAATCAAATCCAGCAAATAGCCCAAACGCTGGGTCCAGGAAATAGGAGAAATATCTGCCAACTCCAACAATTTATTTACATTAAGGTCTGAAGCCAGTTCTGTTAATATAGTAGCAACATTATCTAAGCCTCCGCATCTTTTTGTGTAACCAACCAGATCAAAGGCAGTTGCTTCCGGGGTAGATATAGACAAATACCCCGCAGGAGTATTCCTGTGTTGAGTTGGTACTTCTCTTGCGTTATGTCTCACTATAAATTCGACCCGGATCTTCCCGCAAACAATTTTTCTCCTGGGCTGTTCTGTAACAACTTGAAAAACTTGTGGGCGCTGATGAGCAGCACCGTGATAAGCAGCAGCACTAAGCAGTCCAACATAGTAATGTTTGCCTAAGTATTCCATTAAGCCTGGAATAAATTGTTCAGCGGGCAGGCATCCCCATATTCTGTATCTTGGTGGGAGTATGACATAAAATCCCCGCACGGGCATAGCGATATGATTTTTTTTCTTCAAACGGTTCAGGCTTGATCGTAAAGCCTGGGAAGACATGCCGGTTTTATCCTTCAATTGTTGAAAGGAAAGGCATGTATAACCCTGAGCCTCAAGCTCAGCTATTTTGGAAGATAGCATTTTGTTTACCTCGGTGAATCATTTGCAGAATTTACCGTTTTTCGACAAATTATGCAAATGATTTATGGAGGGTTTTTGATAATGACAACCGAAAATTGACCCACCCCGCACAATTGCTGTATGCGTATTTTCGCTGGTAAGTATAAATAAATTGTATTTGCTGGAGAAAATGTGCAAAACGAACTGGTTGATGTTCTCGACTCGTTGTGGCTGCAGCATCACTTTGCTCACCATGCCGATCCCAGGGCCAAGATAGCCCGGCTTGCCCGTCAAGGCGAGCTGCTTCGTCTGAAAAGAGGGTTGTATGTTCGATCCCAAAGCGCGGATGATCCTGTAACCCGGTGCAGGGCAGCCAACCTTTTGTATGGCCCTTCGTACATTTCCTTTGTCTGGGCGCTCAGGTGGTACGGACTAATCCCCGAGCATGCAGCGCCGTAGACCTTTAACTGAAAAAATAAAGTATAATAATTCTTTACGGACAGATGCGAGAGTCAAGATAGTAAATAGTCACAAACTCCACAATATCATCATATTTGTTTCCTGCGAGGTCATCCTGGCCATAGCTTTTTATTATTACCTTGCCTTCCACGCCTTCATCATTAAGAGAGTCCTGAGTTTTGCTTTGTATAAGGGTGTTTACGCCATTACTGGAAAAATACGTGTTGGACTCATGATTACTGCCTTTGCTGCCCACAATAAAGCCCGCTCTAAGCACATCCTGATCCCTTCCCGGGACCTCAATGCTCAAGCCCGCTATTGAATCAATATCATCGCAGAGATCATCAGGGCCGGTCATGCCCTCAGCAGGAAGATAAAAAAGCTCCTTTCTCCAGGGGTCAATGGTATGGCCGATTTGCGAAGAGAATTCTGTTCTGGTGGGAAGCCTCCCATTGACTCTGGCAAACCCCACAATTTCATCCCTGGCCACTCGCACAACTTCCCTAACCTCACGGATTCTATCCTGCTTGATTTGAGATATCAAAAGAGGGGCAATGGTACCGATTACAATGCCGAGTACCACCATAACTACTGACATTTCTATCAGGGTAAAACCATTTTTTATGCTGTAAAAATTAGGTTTATCAGGGATTTTCATCTTGCAGAGCTCCATGGGAATTTCAAGCTTCAATTCAGACAATTGCTGTACATGAGTATTAATATCCAAGCCTGGACCGGACTTCATGGCCTGTTATAATGAGAAACTGATCGTTGCTGCTCAAGGAAAAGTCAGGGCTGCAATTCAGCAGAGTCCCCACGATGGCACTGCTGTCTGTAAAGCATGTTTCATAACTCTGATCATCAAAAATACCGTCTGGCCCCAGACTCAAAAGAATGAAAGCAACCTGGTTCTGGCTGCCGACATCAGTCATGACTGAAGATTCAGGGGAAAGGGCAACAGCTTCCTGCATGTTTGGCTGGTGGTGAGGTCTGTAAACGGCGAATTCTCCCTGAAGAGGAGCATCCGCTCCATCTACAATGCCTGCTCCTTCAATAAAGCGAATCTTGGCTCCCCAGGCATCAGAAGCCCTGCCGGGACAAAGACATGCATCAACATCCTTATGCCCGGCATCATTGATACATAATCTTGAGTTAAGTGGATCCTCACTGAGATCGCTG
Source organism: Desulfonatronovibrio sp. (assembly GCA_003558575.1). GTDB lineage: Bacteria > Desulfobacterota > Desulfovibrionia > Desulfovibrionales > Desulfonatronovibrionaceae > Desulfonatronovibrio. Next base: position 7,106 of record PWPY01000160.1, on the reverse strand, counting down.
CTGTATGTTGGATACTGAAGTGAGTGGGTCATGCGCTCAAAAAGACAGCTTTTAATTAAGTGCAGGGAAGAATCTGTTCTATCCACCTTTCTGGATTCAATGACCTGCCTCCATGAAATTAATCCAGCTGATATTATCAGACCTATAACTATCAGAACAATGCAAAGCTCAAACATGGTGAATCCATTCTTTGAAAGATACGGATTCGATTGTTTCTGGATATAATTGTTTATTGCTGACAGCTTTTTCACAGAGTTTTCTGGTGTTTGAGAGAATTGATTTTGGGGATACTACCAGTTTACATATGATGTCTTTTATCAAAAAAATATGGTAACTGTTCAGCACATTTTTTCACTTTTGCGTAAAACCTGTATCCTGATTGATTTTTCGCCATTGCTGCTTGTTTGACCAGCTCTGAGCCCGTTAGTCAAAATCAAGGATATGGATACGGACTCTCAGCTACTTGAACAAATTACTGGTTTTGACTTACGGGCTCATGCTGGGAGTTTGCAGCAACAGAAAAACAATCAAGATACAGGCCGTACTCTCAACATGGTGAATAGATACAAAATATGATAATTAGCCAGTGTTTACAAACTGTACGTTTATAATATAGTTTAAAAAAACTCTACTGTTAACAGTCTGAAAATCTCCCAATTGCTGTCGCTTGGAATTTTAGAGCAGCCTGTTTGATAAGGACTTTTTCACACTGTTAAAAGTTCTCTGTCAGGAAAGATGGGAAATTATTGTAAATGGCTATGATAACTTTTTTTCTTTGCAGATAAAGGACAGCCCCGATAAATCTAAGGACAAAATGGCAATGAGGAGTCATTCCATATGCCGCAAGATGTTTTCCAGGCCATTGGACTAAAAGGCAATCCATTTTCTCCAGCCACATCAACCAAAGGGTATTTTCATACCCAGGCAACCCAGAGGATCCTGGAGGAAATCCACTTTGGGATTTCCCAGCGTCGGGGATTTCTGATGCTCATTGGAGAGGTTGGGGTTGGCAAGACATCTCTTCTTTTGCAGCTTTTGGAGCGCATTCATGCTGAATCCAATGATGTGCTGCGCTCGGCCTGGGTGTTTCACTCCATGATGGACCGCACTGAACTTTTGAGAGCCATTGTCACGGATTTCGGCCTTAAGCCTGAAAAGGATGCCACTTTTACAGATCTGCTTTCCCAACTGCACCAATTCTTTCTGGAGGTCAACTCAGCCGGGGGCAATTGCGCAATCATTATTGATGAGGCTCATAATTTTGACATTCAAACCCTGGAATCTCTTCGTCTGTTATCCAACTTAGAAAGTGATGAAAAAAAACTGGTTCAGATTCTTTTGTCGGGACAGCCTGAACTGCAGGTTCGACTTAACAGCAATGACCTGAGACAGCTCAGAAGTCGGATAGCTATCAGCAATACATTGCCGGCTCTTGAGAAAAACGAAGTCAAGCGCTATGTAGATTTTAAACTCAGCAGTACCAGATCGCAGCTTTATCTACCCAGGGCTTCATGCAATCTTCTGCACAGGTCGACCAAGGGCAATGTTAGACTCATCAACCTCATAATGGAACGCTCCCTGCATGCCATGTATGCTTTGAACCAGAATACAATTCATCCCTGGATAGTCCGTGCAGCCATAAAGGAAGTGGCCACCTTTCAGCAGGATATCAGGCTTAATTACAGCCTCAGGAAAAAATTTGCATATGCGTCTTTAGTCTTTGTTTTTGTGCTTGCGGCCGTTTATATCTTTCAAGAAAAGGGTTTTTTAGACAGATATTTATCAGGGAGTCCTTCTTTGGAACAACCAATGGGCGAAACCAGCGTAAATACCTCGCCTGCAGGCGTTCTAAGGGCGGTGGAGCATGAGAATGTTCTACAGATTATTCCCGAAGCTCCTTTGACCAGAGAAAAGCTGGAATCTTTCCTGGCTCCTTTTGAACAGGAAGACCTGGCTGATGTAATGCTTCAGGCCCTCTGGGTAAATTCACCCGGGGTTCTGCAGGCAGGTCTGCCTGAAGACCTGCTTCTAACCAGTGTCAGCGTACTACCTGAAGAAAGCGAATTATCTTTTTCTGCCTTCCCATGGGAGGAGTACACAGGACAGAAACCAAAGTGGATTGTGCTCTGGGAGACCCCGGTCATTGTGAAAGAATTTTATCCGGAACTGCGAAGTCCTGAAATTCAAAAAATACAGGAAAGACTAAGGGCAGCAGGCTTCTACAGCAATATCACAGATGGCTATCTTGGCTCAGCCACATGGCATGCTTTAATGAATTTTCAGTCAGCATTTGGTCTGGAAACATCAGGTACTCCCAATCCAGAGACAATTTTCTGGCTTTTTTCAGGGGCAGCGTCTCCATTGTCTGCAGAAAAGGTTAATCAATAATATTTTCCAAGATATCTAATTTCAGCTGGCAGCCAGTTTATATCCTAAAAGAGGAACTACAGTGTCTGATTCCATAAAGATCGGCGACCTCCTTATGAACAAGGGGCTTATTCAGAATAAACATATGGAATATGCCCTGCAGGTACAGAGGGTTACCAGGGAAAAGATTGGCCGTATATTGACCAGGCTGGGCATTGTATCAGAATATGATATGGTCAGGGTAATAGCCAGGCAGCTTGAGATTCCATGTGTTGATCTTACCAGATGGAAGCCGGACCTGGAGTGGCTGAAGAAATTTAAACGCAATTTCTGTCTCCGTAACAGGGTGCTTCCCCTTGGACTGCATAAAAACTGTCTTGCTGTGGCAACATCTGAAGTGCCTGGTCCGCAGCTTGAACAGAAAATTCAGCGCCTGAGCGGAAAAAAGACCAGGTTTGCACTGACAGAAGAACATCATCTGATAAACTTTATTTACAACCACTTTTTCTTCATGGAACGTCCTGTGGAGGATTTCCTGGATATGGAAATAAAGTCTTTGTCAGCAGATGCCGGGAATAACCTTAGCCCAGACAATTTTCTGGAGTATCTGCTCTTATGGGCCATTAAAAATCAGGCAACAGATATACATATCATTTCCATGGAGCAGGGAATCAGAGTTGCTTTTCGTATTGATGGAGTCCTTCAGGACAAGGTATTTCTGCCCACTCAACTTAAGAGAATCATAACTGCCATAAAGCTTCAGGCAGGCATGGATATCTCAGAACAGCGCATTCCCCAGGATGGTAGATGGACTGTTAGACTTCTGGAGCGCTCTTATGATATTCGAGTTTCAAGCTTAGTCACTCCGTATGGAGAAAGCCTGGTCATGCGTCTGCTGGTTTTGGGTCAGGCCCATATATCTCTGTCAGGACTCGGTTTTCTTGATGATGACCTGCCCCTGCTTCATAGGGCATTTGAGGAGCCATACGGCATTATCCTTCTCACTGGGCCCACCGGTTCTGGAAAATCAACGACCCTTGTAGCTGGTCTGACTTCTGTAGATCTTCTGGATAAAAATGCCATAACCATAGAAGATCCAGTGGAATATGTTATTCCACTGGCCAGACAGACCCAGGTTAACGAAGCCGCAGGACATGAGTTTGCTACGGCCATGCGCAATTTTTTGCGCCATGACCCGGACATTATTCTCATTGGTGAAATGAGAGACGAAGTTACAGCAAAAACTGCTCTGACTGCTGCAGTTACCGGGCATCTGGTTCTTTCAACTCTGCACAGCAATTCAGCTTTGGGTGCGATCCCCAGATTGATGGGGCTGGGTATTGATAACCTTACCATTTCAGAGACTTTAATCACGGTTGTTTCTCAGAGACTTATCCGGACGATATGTACTCATTGTGCAGAAAAATATCCTCTGACTGAGGAGGAGAAAAATTACATTAATAAAAATCTGGAGTTTGGCTATAAAGGTAAAGGATGCACTCAATGCGACAACTCAGGATATAAAGGGCGAACCGTTATATATGAAATACTGCCCGTATCCGGAGAGCTGCGCAGGATCATTGAAAAAGGTGCAACAAAGCAGGAATTGGAGAAGACTGCCTTTGATCAGGGATTTAGAAATATCTTTCAGGTTGCGGTAGACAAGGTTGAAGCCGGGCTGACCAGTGTAGATGAAGTCAAAAGGGTTCTTGGCCGATTCTGGCTTTAGGTGAAGATGATTCTCTCAAAAAACTGACGGGATTATTCGTATGGCTGTATTTCAATATAAAATGCTTAACTCAGAAGGTATTCTGGAGAAAAATACAGAGAGTCTGCCACTGGAAGTCCTGGATGATGCTGTTCGTTATCTGGAAAGTCATGGCGGAATTGTTCTGAATATTCGCAGGATACCTGCCTGGATTAACCCGGTGGCACAGTTGCCTCAATATGGATTTGCCAGGATCAGAAGAATTGATCTTGCAGAAATGTTTAACAATCTTTCCATGCTCCTTGGGGCAGGAATAAATGTACTTGCAGCTCTTCGGGAAGTAAGTCTGGGCATGAAAAACCCACGTCTTCTGAGTATTGTCCGCTTTATGATGGTTGATATATCAAACGGACAGACTTTTTCACAGGCTATTGCCAGGCACGGAAAAGTTTTTTCTCCCATCATTTATCTTTTGTGCAAAATTGGCGAAGAAACAGGCAAATTAGATAAGATGTTAGGCAAAATTGCTGAATATCTGAGACATGTTGATTATATTTTGGGAGAAACCAGAAGGGCTCTTATTTATCCTGCTCTGGTTATGGCTGTAATATCTGGTGCGGTAATATTCTGGCTCTGGTATGTTGTGCCTCAGGTTGTCGTGCTTTTTGATGACTTTGGGATAGAGGTGCCATCAATTACAAAATTTCTTGTTTCCCTATCTTCCTTTGTACAGAACTGGTTTGTACCTTTTGCTGTGCTGGCTGTGTTTCTTCTTGTCCTGCTGCTGTTCCTGAAGCGTTTTTTTTACGGGGTAAGGTATGTTTTGGATGGCTTTATTCTAAAAATTCCAATTATTTCTGACATCCTTATCACTTCAAGCACTGCACGTATAAGTGAAAACCTTGGTATATTGACCAGCAGCGGAGTCACTGTAGTCAGGTCGCTGCAAATTATTACTGATTCCATTAAAAATGAAGTTACCAAAAAGCGTTTTCAAAGGGTTCAGCATGAGATCAGGCTGGGCAATAACCTTGCTGGAGCGTTGCATCAGGCATCTGCCGTAGATTCTTTTACAGTCAGGATGATTGCCGTGGGAGAGGCTACATCCAGCCTTGAAAAGCAGGCACTTTATGTAGCGAAGCAATACAGGCTGCGCTTAAATAATCTCATTCAAAACATGAGCAAAACCCTTGAACCTGCGCTTTTATTGATTATGGGATTGTTTTTTGCCCTGATGGTAGCAGGCTTGCTGTTCCCACTTTATGATGTAATTGGAAACCTGGGGGCATTCTAATGCTGAGAACCTGGTTCATATCCTTGTTTTGCCTGACTCTTTTCTGCATAATGCTCATAATTACACTCCAGAGTCATGGTCAGGTAAAGAGTTCTACGGAGAATATTCAATATCTGGTGCAGAAAAGGGCAGACCTTAAGCGTTGGGACAATGAGCACAGATCAGCTCAGTTAGAGATAAAAAACTGGAATGATCTTAGGAAAAAGGTAATTGAAGCAAAGATTGAACCGAAAAAGTGGCAGGTTTACCCTGTTAATATTCAGGATACTTTTGATCTGCACGAGGCTGAAAGAATTTTGCGTATTTTGTCTAACAGTTCCAGTAAAGAAAATAATTTTTTGTTTTCACCTGAGTATATTCGGGTAATGCCTGTAGTTATTTCACAGGAGGGATCAGGGGGAAGTCAGTCTGCAGTTGAGATGCAGGTTCAGGGAAAAATGATGACCATGCGGGATGAAAGTTTTTAAAAAATATTTGTGCAATTTTTGATTCAAGCGCACTTTTCAGAGGGAAAGAAGCATGTTTTGTGTGCCTGAATAATTTGCGATAATGTCCAGCGCATCGGGGATACAGGGAAGGTTTATTTTTGGATAGAACAAAGCAGATGATTCCAAGTAGTGACTGGCAGCAGGCAGATACAGCAGTCAGACATGACTTTTTTCTTCAATGGAAGGGACGGACTCTTTTTTTCAGTAAAGATAAAAGAGGCATTTTCAGTTCCCGAGTTGTTGACAGCAAGTCCTTCATGTATGCCTTTTTTGATTTTCCCCAGGAGGATGGTCCTGAAAAGACATATGTTCAGGGAGATTTTAGATTCGCAGATGTTCTGGCCCGCAGGCAGGCTGAACAAAGGGGAGATCTTGGCAATGAATCAGTTTTTCATGTCTATAAAAAATTCAGAACAGGCAGGAATGAATCAGAGTTAATTTACCATATTATTCCAAGGGATTTGCTTGAAAAAACAAAATCCCAGTGTCAAATTTCTGCAGGCTGCGTACTTTTAGACTGGACAGGTCTTCTACTAAGCCTGCTCAAAAAAGGTGGGAGCAAGGATCAGGCAATTGCTCTGCATGCGGACTCCTCCATTCTAATGGTGGTGGGCAATTCTTCCAGGGTAAAATTCATCAGGCGCTATCCCATGTTTTCTGAGATCCATGATAATATGGGAAATGTCATGGGCATGATTGAACATGACCTGGAAATCTGCCGCAGAGAAATGTCAGCTGACCTTTCAGAGCTGCAGTGGATTGAAGTTTATATGTCATCCCCACAAGCAAAATTGCCGCGAATCAGCATACCTGTCAGACCATGGCCTTTAATTCGTTATAATCACGGCAAGAAAAAGGTCTGGAGTTCGTTGCCGTTACTTTTGGATGCTGTTGACCCGGGGCTGGCACTTTATGGCTCTCAGGAGCGTTATGTTCGACCTCTGCAGATGATTGAAAAATGGGTGATATTTTTTTTACTCGCAGCTGCACTTAGCCTGGGAGCTATTTACTGGATGAATAAGGGGATTGAAGATAAGCTAAGCAACAGAATTGCTGTTCTGGAAAGTGAAGTTGATTATTTTGAACAGATAGTCCAGGACTATTCTTATGATATTTATGGATTGGATGTTGTTCCCCAGACGGTAGACTTGATACATGACCTTTCCAGGGCTTTGTCTGCGCCTCCTCCAGTGTTGATTTGGAATCTTTTTTTTGACTCCTGGCCTGAGGGGTGGAATCTGTCCAAGGT
>PWPY01000356.1 GCA_003558575.1 Desulfonatronovibrio sp. | reverse complement strand
GGCTTTTTCTTCAGGGCTGGAATTATCGTTTTCCTTGATGGAATCTTCCCTAAGAGCAGTCTTTTTCATTTCCAGAAGTTCAGCCTTGAGTTTGTTTTCCCTTGACTGAGCCTCCCTCACCTCATGAGTCAGATTTTTATAATCTTCTTCAACCTGAGCAATTTCCTGATTCAACTCTTTAATCCTGACAAACCTCCAGTCTCTCATCCGTGAATAAACAAATGCGTTGCTTATTGCTACTAAAAGAAAAATCAGAAGATATCCCAAAAGATTCAAAGCATCCATAAATAATTCCCTTAAAGGTTGAGCAACACAGACAACTGCTTGTGATATTTTGAACACAATGTCAAACTTTTACATTGCTTCCTTGAGCACATTTATTTATAGAAAAAAAGAAATAATATCAAACGTTGAGCTAAGCTTTTGCTTTTTTCCAGCATGGACTGTCTTTTGTCAGGAACTTGCTCAATAAGAAATGACATGTTCAAAATTTCAGCCTGCTGAATATTTACAACAATATTTAATTCACTATACGGAGGAGTAATGTCCCTTAGAATCATCAGCTGCCTTATTCTCATTTTCAGCATTTTATCAACAGGGTGTCAGAACGTGACTCAATTGAAGGACAATCTTTTTGAATGGGGTGCAACCGAGTATGAGCTGAATATGAACCGCTCCGATATCAACACACTGGAACAGAGCCTTGCCGAAAATATATATCCCATGGATACACAGCTTACTAAAATGCTCAGAGATCTTTCCGTGCGAGATACTTTTCCATCCGGTCAGTGGATGGAACGAATGCTGACAGATTTTTTCTGGCTCAACGGAATCACAGTAATGGATAAAAACCGTGATATTATTGCAGTTTACCCTGAAACTGGCATTAAACAACTTAACTTTGATCCAGTCTTTCCTGAAGCCTTTGAACTGAGGCAGGGACGAGTAATGTTGGCCATAGAAGAGACCCCTCTTGGCAATGAAGTGCTTCTTGTGAGTTCAATTTTTGATAATTTTGAATTAACAGGGCTTATTGTGGTTAACTTTGATCCCAGAACATTTATCAGCCAGAGTGTAAATCCTGAAGATATAATTCTTATCAGTGAAGACGAGGTAGTCTGGACCGGAAGGTTTGAGCATCATGCTCAGACCCTGGCTGAAGTGAACTGGCAAGAGATGCTCACAAGAAGGATAAGCGGTAAGATCCAGGTTAATGAAGACCGTTTCTTCTGGTTAGCCAGAGCCGTGGGTGAGGATTGGCTTATATACCTTGTTAAAGACAAATAAGGGAGGTTAGGCATGCCCCAGGTAACTGTTACTGAACAATTGCTCATTCATCAGAAAGAAAGTCCCATGGCTACAGGCAGGGTTACCAGACTGCTCAACGAGCTTATTCTGGCAGCCAAAATAATTTCAAGGGAGGTTAACAAGGCAGGCCTTGCCAATGTTCTGGGATTTACCGGAGAAACAAACGTTCAGGGTGAAAAAGTAAAAAAACTGGATGAATTTGCCAATAGTGTACTTATTTACAGAATGGAACGTTCAGGGCTTTTATGTGCCATATCATCAGAAGAAAACGCTGACCTGATACAGGTTCCAGACAACCTGAGGCACGGGGACTATATACTTATCTTTGACCCCTTGGATGGTTCATCAAATATTGATGTCAATGTGAGCATCGGTACAATTTTTTCCATTTTCCGCAGAACTAAGAATAACGGACCAGTTTCCTTAGAAGAGGTTCTTCATAAAGGTTCTGAGCAGGTTGCTGCAGGATACTTTCTTTACGGGACTTCAACGATGATGGTTTACACAACTGGAAACGGAGTGCACGGTTTCACCCTTGATCCCAGCGTGGGAGAGTTTCTCTTGTCTCATCCTGACATGAAAATCCCTGAAACAGGAAAAGTCTATTCCATTAATGAAGGAAATCATGACTATTGGGATCAGCCTACCAGAGACATTGTTTCCTGGTTCAAATCCCAGGATAACCACCGCAAAAAACCATATACCGGCAGGTATATAGGTTCCATGGTTTCAGACTTCCACCGCAACCTTATCTATGGCGGGGTCTTCATGTACCCGAAAGACAGCAAGGATTCCAAACTCAACTCTGGAAAACTCAGACTTATGTGTGAAGCCAACCCCATGGCCTTTGTAATCGAGCAGGCAGGAGGACTGGCTACTGACGGAGAAAAAAGAATCCTGGATATTGAGCCCCATGAACTTCACCAGAGAGTACCCCTTTTTATAGGTTCAAAAAATGACGTCTTAAAAATCATGGAAATATACGGTAATAATTAATGCTTTGCCTTGGCATTGAAACTTCCTGTGATGAAACATCCCTGGCCCTGGTAGATAATAATTCTCTCCTGGGTCAGCATACTTATTCCCAGATAGATATGCATTCTGTCTTTGGTGGTGTGGTTCCGGAAATAGCTTCAAGAGAACACTTAAACAAACTTTACCCCCTCTACAAAAGTCTCCTCAACGAAACCCGTGTTTCACACAAGGATATTCAGGCAGTGGCTGTTACAAGAGGACCAGGACTCCTTGGCTGTCTTCTTATTGGCCTGAGTTTTGCCAAGGGCATCTGTCTTGCCAGAAACATACCTCTTATCGGGGTAAATCACCTTTATGCCCATCTCATGGCTCCAGGTCTGAAACAACAGATAATGTTCCCTGCTATGGGGCTCCTGGTTTCAGGTGGACATACCAATATTTACCTCATTAAAAGCCCTTTTGAATTCAAACTTTTAGGCCGAACCTTAGATGATGCCGCGGGTGAAGCCTTTGATAAAGCTGCAAAGACACTTAATATTCCATATCCGGGAGGGGTTTTCATTGACCGTTTTGCTTCCCTGTCTACCCCTGATGAAAAAATGTTTCCCCGGCCTTATCTGGATAATTCCAACCTTGATTTCAGCTTCAGTGGCATCAAGACTGCCATGGTCTACCATGTCAGAAACAATCCTGATCTTATACTTGATCAAGACTCTGTTATTGATGATGATTTTATCCCTTCACAAAAACTGGCAGCTGTCTGCGCTTCTTACAACTGGTCCATTGCCCAGTCTCTGAGCATCAAGGTTAAAAGGGCCTTGAAAAAAAATCCTGTAAAAAGCCTTATTCTTGCTGGAGGAGTAGCTGCCAATACACTCATCAGAAAAACCCTGAATAACTTGGCCCATGAGCACAATCTCGAACTCGTAATGCCTGAACTTTCTCTGTGTACTGACAATGCAGCTATGGTGGCCTGGTATGGATATCTTCTTGCACAAAAAGGTTTGCATCACTCCCTTGACCTGGAAGCTATCCCCCGTGGGAAACCAATTCCCTGGGATTATTCTGAATCTGAATAATTATGTATTTTTTTTCAATTAATAATTTTTTGCTAAAGAGGTTTTTATGCGAAGTCACAAAATGACCAAAGGGATTGAAAAAGCACCTCACCGTTCACTTCTGCATGCCCTGGGTATGACCAGGGAAGAAATAAACAGACCCCTCATAGGAGTGGCCAATTCTGCCAATGAAATAGTACCCGGACACATTAACCTGGACCGGATATCAGCTGCTGTAAAAGCAGGAATCAGAATGGCCGGAGGAACCCCTGTTGAATTTTCTACCATTGGAGTGTGTGATGGACTGGCCATGAATCATGAAGGTATGCGTTTCAGCCTTCCCAGCCGGGAACTTATTGCTGATTCCGTGGAAATAATGGCCACAGCTCATCCATTTGACGCTATGGTTCTCATCCCCAACTGTGACAAGGTTGTTCCCGGAATGCTCATGGCCATGCTGAGAATTAATATTCCCTCTCTGATTATCAGCGGAGGGCCCATGTTAGCTGGAGAATTTCAGGGAGAATCCGTAGACCTCATTTCTGTATTTGAAGGCGTGGGAAAAGTAAAAAGAGGCAGAATGACCCAGGAGGAACTGGAGCAACTGGAAGAAAACGCCTGTCCAGGATGCGGTTCATGCTCTGGCATGTTCACAGCCAATTCCATGAACTGTCTGTCAGAGGCCATTGGCCTTGCATTGCCGGGCAATGGAACCATTCCAGCTGTCAGCAGTGCTCGCATCAGGCTTGCCAAAACCGCAGGAATGAAAGTTATGGAACTGCTGGGTAAGGATATTAAGCCAAGGGACATAATCAATCCCAAAAGCATTGCCAATGCAGTAGCTGTGGACATGGCCCTGGGGTGCTCCACCAATACTGTTTTGCACCTTCCAGCTATTTTTGCTGAAGCTGGCTTAGATCTCAACTTAGATATCTTTGATGTAATGAGCAAAAAAACGCCAAACCTGTGCAGATTATCACCTGCTGGCCCACATCACATTGAAGATCTGCACCGTGCCGGAGGAATCCCTGCAATTGTTTCTGAACTTTCAAAAAACAATGTCTTTGATCTCAATGCTGTCACTGCAACCGGCAAATCATGGGGAAAAAACATCAAAGATCTCAATGCAAAAGTAAGAGACTATAAGATAATTCGGCCTGTAAATGACCCATATTCCAATGAAGGGGGAATTGCCATCCTCAAAGGAAATCTTGCTCCGCAGGGAGCAGTTGTCAAACAGTCGGCTGTTGCCCCTGAGATGATGGTCAGAACGGGTCCGGCCAGGGTCTTTGAAAGTGAAGAAGAAGCTGTAGAAACCATTCTCAGCGGCAAAATTAACAAAGGCGATATCATTGTCATTAGAAACGAAGGCCCAAAAGGTGGACCCGGGATGCGCGAAATGCTTACTCCCACCTCATCCATAGCCGGGATGGATCTGGACAGACATGTAGCCCTCATCACTGACGGAAGGTTCAGCGGTGGGACCAGAGGTGCGGCCATTGGACATGTTTCTCCCGAAGCTGCAGAAGGAGGACTCATTGGCTTGGTGCAGGAAGGAGACCAGATTCACATAGATATATTCAAAGGCGACCTGATTCTCCAATTGGATGAAAAAGAAATTGAAAAAAGAAGAAAAGAACACAAACCTTATCACAAGGAAATAAAATCTTCATTTCTTAAACGCTACAGCAGGGATGCAGGATCGGCAGCTTCTGGAGCTGCATACAGAATCTGAAATGTTTGATTCAGAAAAAATCGTCAAAGCATATGAGCACTGGTTTGAAACTGAGGCCGGGCAATTTGCTTTTGCCCAGGAAAAAAAACTTATTCAGTACATGGTTTCTGCATGGCCCAGACGAAAGCAAAGTCTTCTTGATATTGGATGCGGAACCGGCGTGTTTCTGGAACTATTCTGGCAATCAGGCTTTGATGTCTACGGAATAGATGCATCAGCTCATATGCTGGCCAGGGTTAGAGAAAAAATGGGTAATAAGGCTGATCTTCATCTCGGCAAGGCTCAATACCTGCCCTTTGATGACAATGAGTTTGACTTCTCAGCCATGATCAATGTTTTGGAATTTTGTCCTGATCCCTTGGAAGTTCTTAAAGAGGCAGCCAGGGTAACAAAAAAGGGAATTCTCATATGTTTTCTAAACAAGAACTCCCTTTATTATCTCAAAAAAAAGACATTAAGGGCCAGCAGGACTGGAATCCTAGCCAAAGCCAGATGGTTTACCCATAATGAAATAATAAAGATGATCAACAAGACCATGGGGCCAAGAAAAACATACTCATTATCTGTGCTGCCAGGCTCCAAATTCATGTGGAAAGACCACTGGCTGTTCAAACCAGTAAACAGACTGTTCTGGCCTCCCTGCGCAGGTTCATTTATTGCGATCAGAGTAGAGCTCCTTGAAGAAGCCCCTCTGAAAACTCCTCTCATGGCTTTTGAAAAAGAAATTGGCGCAAGCTAAAGACTTGCCTAATAACATGGTGAACAGTTACCCCAAATCAAACCAATCTGACCATGACCTCGTCGTCCTGTGACAAGCCTTCGCAATTTTCAGCAATCCTGATTATACCATCAGCTTCCAGAAGTGTCTTTAAAAGTCCGGACTTTCCCGGAACCGGAACAGCAATTATCCGGGTACCATCTTTCTTTAGTCTGACTCTCACATAGTCCTCGCGACCATACTTAGAGGCAATATTTCTGGAAAGCCTGGCTCTTAAAAAAAAATCTTTATTTAGATCAAATGAATCTGACTTGCCCTGGAGATGTCTGAGGAATGGAATGACCAGGATCAGCATGACAATCTGGGCAGAGGTCACCTGTCCAGGCAAGCCCCAGACATATTTATCTCCTTTCCTGGCAAAAATCGTTGGCTTCCCAGGGCTCAAAGCAAGACCATGAACAATAACCTCCATGCCTTCTATTCCTGACAATGCTGTTAAAGTAAAGTCCCTGTTCCCCACTGAACTTCCGCCTGAAACCAGAACAACATCGTTCTCATCCAAAGCTTTGACCAGGCTGGCCTGCACCTCATCCTTTAGATCCGGAACAATTCCATATATATTTACCTCACAACCCTCTTCCGCTGCAATATGGGCCAGGGTGTGAGAATTAACATCTCTTATATAGCCCGGGGCAGGTGTCTGGCTTATGGGCACAAGTTCATCACCTGTGGAAATGATTCCAACCCGTGGCGCGACTCCAATATCTACCTTTTCCCTGCCCAGAGCAGCCAGAATACCTGCCCTGGGAGCTGAGACCTTCACACCGGCTCTGAGGGCAACATCGTTAGATGTAATGTCCTCCCCTTTGAGCATCACATTTTCCCAAGGGGCAACCGGCTTTCTGATTTCAACAGTTTGTCCGCCCATTTCATGGGCATGTTCCACCATGACCACACTGTCTGCTCCTGGGGGGAGTGTTGATCCTGTGACAATTCTGACACACAAGCCTGATTCAAGCCTGTCCTGAGGGATTTCATCAATAGCCACCTGACCTGATATTTCTAAATAAACAGGATTGGCCTCACTTGCTCCAAATGTATCCTTGGAGCGGACAGCATAGCCATCCATGCTTGAACGGTTGGTAGCAGGTAGATATTCAAAAGAAACTATATCTTCAGCAAGATAGCGTCCACGAGCTTGTGCAAGTTTTACCTCTTGCTTTCCACCCACGGGTAATGCCTTAAGAATGGTTATAAAATCTTTAACCTTGAGCACATTGAAAAAATCTTCCATTTAAAATCATCCTATCCTGACATAAATTTCCATAATTTATCCAAAGCCTCAAAAGGCTTTGGATGTTGAAAAATATTCCTGCCGATGCTTACTCCCCTTGCTCCGCTATCAATGGCTTTTTTGATCATAACACAAAAATTCTCAAAATCATTTTGTCTGGGTCCTCCTGCAATAACTACTGGAACAGGGCAGTTGCCAACGGCCCTGGCAAAAACTTTTCCTTCACCGCTGAAAGGAACTTTTATCATGTCAGCACCCATTTCAGCTCCAAGTCTTATACAGTGGGCCACCAAAGCAGGATCGAGTTCATTGATAATCTGCCCGCCGCGTGCGTAAATCATTGCCAGAACAGGCAAGCCCAGCTGGTGCGCCTCATCAATCACCATACCTAGATCAGCAAGCATCCTGTCTTCAAGATCATTTCCGATATTGATATGCACGGACACTGCATCCGCTCCAAGTCTTAAAGCTTCCTGTACAGAACATACAAGACTTTTATTGTAGGAAGGTATTCCATGTTTGGTCCCGGCTGATAAATGTACAACCAGATTCTGGTTAAAACTCAAATGAGAGGAATATTCCATGGCCATACCTTTATGCAGGACCACGGCTCTTACAGGGGTTTGGGATAATCCGCTAATAAACCTGCCCATTTCATCAAGGCCTGAAATGAGCCCCTCACTAACCCCATGGTCCATGGGCAATATCATTGTAATATTCTTCTCAGTATCAAAAAAACGGCCCAATCGTCGCTTATGTCCAATCATACTGTCCACCTTGGTAACATTATTTTCTTACTCTCAAAACTTACTGACAAAACTACCTGTCTGACCAGAACAACCTGTTATTCCGGCTTTTCAACCATCCAAGGCCCAGATCATTCCAGTAAAACTGCACAAGTTTATCTTTGGTATCAAAACTCAGGCTCTGCCCCTGAATCAAATTCTCAACCTGACCATGGCTTTGGGCTGTAAAGGAGTGCTCAGATTTTTCTTCAGGCAGAAACATCCTCATTCTTGGGTTAAGAATCAGATTTCCCTTTTTCTGTCTGCCCACGTGGGTTCCCTGAGCAGTAATGCCCTTTTCAATATACTTCCAGGCCTTTTCAGGCACAAAAAAAATATTGCCGGAAAAATCCCAGAGCCTTCCCCAGGAGATTTCACTCATATTATTGCAATATTCCACAAGTGTTGGAACTGTTTTTTTACGGAAATATCTGGCGCTCACTATTTCTTGAGTATCAGCAGATGTCAACGCAGCCATAAAAAAATCCTGTCCGCCAATTGAAGACCCTTTAACTCTAAACGTGCCGGTCATATTTTGTTGAAAATCAGAACAGATCATATTTTCAGCATAGTTATTATCCTGCTCAATCACTTTCAAACCAAGCTCCTCCACAGCAAAAAGTATTTGCTCTTCATTTTCCTGTTCATTCGTGGTACAGGTGGAATATACCAACTTGCCACCAGGCGTTAGAAGCTTAGCTGCGTTTTCAAGGAGTTTTTTCTGCAGTGACACCAGTGGGGCCAGTCTTTCTATGGTCCACATGCGGGCTGCCTCAGGGTTTTTGTTTAAAGTTCCCCAGCCGCTGCAGGGCACATCAAGAAGGATATAGTCAAACAAACCGCCCTGTCCTGGAAAGTCTTCACCAGGATATCCCGTAGTTATCACGTTCATTAGATTCAGGCGCCGCAAGTTTGATCTGAGTGTTGCCAGCCTTGATGAGTTGGGTTCATTGGCAATAACAAGCCCTTCTTGGCCTGTTAAATGGGCTAACTGACCAGTTTTGCTTCCAGGGCTGGCACATAAATCAAGAACAGTGGAACCTTTTGATGGATTCAGAAATATTGCCGGCAGCATGGACGAAATATCCTGAACATAGATAAAACCGAAATAGTTGGCCAGACTGTTGCCCAAAGGAATGAATTCTTCCTTGACCTGCATAGCCCCTGTGGGGGGATGCACCATTGAAGGTTCAAAACCTTCAGCTTTCAGAAGATCTAAGACCTTTGTCCTGTCCCCAGGAGCACAGTTCATCCTGAACCAGCGCTTGAAATCCGTTTCTTTATCTTTATTCATAGTAAAAAACTTTGTAACGATTCGCCATCTTTTTAAGCATATTCCTGTGTGTCCTATTGTTTCAGTGGATTTGTTTGCCCAAAATGTTTTGCATAGTAAAGAAATAATTGCTATCTGATTTCTTATCCATCACTCTGAATCAGTGATTATTCTGTTGACAAACCAGAACTCAGGATTGAAAATCAAAATTTTAGCAGCTCACCCGGAGGATATATAATGCGTTTCAAAATTTTACTTTTCCTGATTTTCGCTCTTTTTCTCATGAATAGCCAGATAAGTGCACAATCAGACAAAAAATTTGCTGTGCTGCCCTTTGAAGTACATGGACCTCAAGAATACCAGTATCTGTCTCAAGGTATTCAGTCCATGCTTAGTTCCAGGGTCACCAGGCCAGGCCAGATATCTTCTATTCCCACAGGCCAGGTTAGTGGAAAAATATCCCAACTTCCTGAAGACAGCGCCCAGGCTCAGGAAATAAGGACAAAACTCGGCGCAGATTACCTTGTCTATGGATCTGTAACCATTATGGACAAAGAGACCAGCCTTGATGTGTACACTGTTGCTTCTGACGAAGAATTTGACCCCATTCTCAGACAGCCCTCATTATCAGGTCTGATTCCATCCTTAGAAAACCTGGCTTCAGAACTGGTAGCCAGAGTAATTCCAGAAGAAGCAGCTCAGCTTTCTCCTGAGCCGGTAAGCCCGACTCCAGCCGCCTCCCCACCCCCAAGAGAAGAAGATGTTTTTGTAAGCCCGCATTTCAGGTTTGAGGATGATCCTTATGCAGCTGGCAGATGGCGCAGCCAGACCCTCTCCTTTACTGGTGTAGGCATTGCCTTAGGCAATACATCAAATGAAGACGGTAAAATCATTTATATTCTCGGCGAAACAAGCATTGAGGCTTTCAG
>PWPY01000001.1 GCA_003558575.1 Desulfonatronovibrio sp. | reverse complement strand
GGTTGATGTTTATAACTTAGATAACGGAGAACGCCTGACTACTTACGCCATTGAAGGTGAAAAGGGACAGATTAAGCTCAACGGTGCTGCTGCCCATAAGGGAAAGGCCGGCCAGAAAGTGATTATTGCCGCTTATGTGGGTCTGGACCGCGATGAGGTTTACTCACATAAACCTACCTTGGTTTTTGTTGATGATCAGAACAAAGTTCGAGAAGTGAGCAATGGATGATAAACATGAAAATCTGACTTTTTTCGGCCGCATAAGGAAGTTTCTAAAGGTCAACATCATTGCCGGGCTGCTTTTTCTCACCCCCATTGCAGCAACCTTTTTTCTTTTAAGGCTGACCATAGGCTGGTTAGATCAGATTTTACTTATAATCCCTGCCAAGTTTCGTCCAGAAAATTTTTTGCCATTTCCTGTGCCTGGGCTGGGTCTGATAGTTCTAATTGTTGTACTGATCTTTTCCGGAGTGTTTGTCCGCAACTACCTTGGCAATAAACTTGTATCAATATGGGAAAGAATTATTGACTATATTCCCATTGTTAACAAGATTTACACAGCGGTTAAGCAGCTGATTGACACCATTGCCAGAGGCACTGCCAAAGACTTTAAGAGGGTGGTGCTTATAGAGTATCCCAAGGAAAATATTTATGCCATGGCCTATGTGACTGGAGTCTCAGTAGGTGAGCTTCAGGAAAAGACCAAAAGAAAAATGATTAATGTGTATGTGCCTACCACACCAAATCCCACATCGGGATTTTATCTCATGGTTCCGGAAGATGAAACCATTCCTCTGGATATGAGCGTGGAGGATTCTTTTAAATTGTTGATGTCTGGAGGAATAATTACTCCAGAAAGAAAAAATAATAAGGGAGGAAATAAATGATCTCATCCAACAGTCGTTATCTTTTTACTTCAGAGTCAGTTACTGAGGGGCATCCGGACAAGGTTGCCGATCAGATTTCTGACGCGGTTCTTGATACAATAATTGGCCAGGACCCCAATGCCAGGGTTGCCTGCGAGACACTTGTAACTACAGGGCTGGCCTTTATAGCCGGTGAAATAAGCACTGATGCCTATGCTGATTTTCCAAATATTGTCAGGGAAGCAGTAAAGGAAATAGGATACAACAGCTCAGATATGGGCTTTGACCATGAAACTTGCGCTGTGATTTCATCCATTGACAAGCAGTCTCCAGACATTGCAGTGGGAGTTGATCGTAAGAGTCCGGAAGAACAGGGCGCAGGAGACCAGGGAATGATGTTCGGCTTTGCAGTCAATGAAACCAAAACCCTGATGCCGGCACCAATATTTTACGCCCACAAGTTGTCCAGGCGACTGGCTTATGTCCGTAAGAACAATATTCTGGATTTTCTTCGTCCTGACGGCAAAACAGAGGTCAGCGTGGAGTACCTCAATGGCAAACCTTCCAGGATTAATGATGTAGTTGTGGCCTGTCAGCATAATGAAAATATTTCTTATGAAGACTTAGTGGAAGCAGTCAAAGATGAGGTCATATTTAAAGTCCTGCCTGAAGATATGATGGATAAGGATGTACGGATTTTTATCAATACCACCGGCCGGTTTGTTGACGGTGGACCAAAGGCAGATTGCGGGCTTACCGGCAGAAAGATAATTCAGGATACTTACGGCGGCATGGGTAACCATGGAGGTGGAGCATTTTCCGGAAAAGATCCGTCCAAGGTTGATCGCTCCGGTGCCTACATGGCCAGATATATTGCAAAGAATATTGTGGCTGCTGAGCTTGCAGAGAGGTGCGAAGTACAGGTAGCTTATGCTATCGGTGTGGCTGATCCTGTTTCTGTGCTGGTAACTTCCTGGGGAACTGGAGAGGTCCCTGATGAGACTTTGTCTCAAGCAGTTAAAGAAGTCTTTGATCTGAGACCCTACCATATAATCAAAAGACTTAATCTTTTGCGTCCAATATATAGAAAATCTTCATGCTATGGTCATTTCGGCCGCGAAGATGTGGATTTCACATGGGAAAAAACAGATGCTGTGGATGATTTGAAAACAGCATGCAAGGTCTGATTGCAGTTCGTAATTGTTGCAGGTTAAACATTACTGTTCACCACATTTTGCAAATATTTGCAAAATGTGGTGAACAGATACCAGAATAGAAAAGTCCAAATCCAAATCGCAGTCCAAATCGAAAAAATCAGCAGAAAAATCGATAACGATTTGGATTTTTATTTCGACTTGGATTAATAATTGATGCCAGAATAATCAACATCAGCAGCCATTATATCATTATGCCTGAAAATCTGTCAGATAAAGTAAAAAGCTTTTTTTTAGCCAAGTCATCTAAGGATAATTCCAGGTTGTCCAGCGATTTTGATCTTTTAGAAATGCCGGTGGAGGCTGTCCTTGCGTACTGGCTGTCCATTAAAAAAGTTATTCAAAACAAAGGGCATGATTTTCTAAGAGAAGAAAGAGAAAATACCAGTGAACCTTTTGTTCGCCATGTCCTGGGCCTGCTTCAATC
>PWPY01000222.1 GCA_003558575.1 Desulfonatronovibrio sp. | reverse complement strand
CCAAGGCTATTGGGTTGGAAGTTTCGCTGGCCATTGCCGAAGCGGTGAAACAGGCCAACGTAGATGTAGTGGCAGCCTACCCTATTACTCCCCAGACGCATATAGTTGAAGAATTATCTGTATATGTGGCTAATGGTGAGTTAGATGCAGAATATATTCCGGTAGAGTCAGAGCATTCTGCACTGAGTGCGGCTGTTGGTTCCAGTGCAGCCGGAGCAAGAACCTACACTGCTACAGCTGCTCAGGGTCTGGCATTAATGCATGAAATACTCTTTATTGCTTCAGGATTAAGGCTTCCCATAGTAATGACAGTAGCCAACCGTGCTTTATCAGCTCCTATTTCCATCTGGAATGATCACGGTGATATCATGAGTGAGCGTGACATTGGCTGGATTCAAATCTTTGCTGAGAATGGACAGGAAGCCTATGAACTGTCCATTGTCGCCTTTAAAATTGCAGAAGATCACAGAGTACTCCTGCCTATTTGCGTAAATGTTGACGGATTTATACTGACTCATATGATTGAACCTGTAACTTTTATTGACCAGGAGAAAGTGGACACTTTTTTGCCTCCTTTCAAACCGGCATTGACCCTTGATCCAAAGAATCCAGTTACCATGGGACCAGTGGGAGTACCTGAAGTTTATATTGAATCAAGAAAACAATGTGAACAGGCCTTGATTAATTCCAAAAGAGTTGTTGATGAGGTTTTTGAACAATGGGGAGATGTTGGCAAAAAATATAAACTGGTGGAACAAAACGGAAAAGACCAGGCCAAAACAGTCTTTATAACTATGGGATCCATGGGCGAAACCACCATGACTGCAGTTGATGAGCTTGAAAAGGCTGGGGAGTCTGTAGCACAGGTAAGAATAAGGTTATGGAGACCATTTCCCAAAGAGGAATTTCTAAAGGCCATCAATGGTGCGTCAAAACTTATTATTATTGACCGGGCGTTAAGTCCTGGCTCTCACAGTGGACCCGTAGCCCAGGAAATTAAAGCCCTTTTGTACGATCAGCCTGAAAAACCTGAAATCCACAATGTCATTGCTGGTCTTGGAGGTCGGGACGTTACTGTGAAAGACTTCAAAAAGATGTATGAAATGTCCAGGAAAAATGAACTGGATCCAAACTATACCATATGGGGGGTACGTTCAGATGCATAACAATCCCGGACTGGAAAATTTTGAAAAGATAACAGCCAAGAATATGCCTACAGAGAATTATATATCCCCGGGGCACCGAGCCTGTCAGGGTTGCGCTGAAGTACTGGCTTTGGGTATGGTCATGAAAGTGGCCGGTCCTAATACCATTGTGGCCAATGCTACAGGCTGCATGGAAATCATTACCTCGCCCTTCCCGCAGACTGCCTGGAAAATACCATGGATTCATGTGGCCTTTGAAAATACATCTGCTGTAGCTTCAGGTGTGGAGGCCGGAATAAAGGCTCTCAAAAGAAAAGGTAAATATAAGACTGAAATGCCCAATATTATTGCGGTAGGGGGTGATGGAGCCACAGCGGACATTGGCTTGCAGGCTCTGTCCGGTGCATTGGAACGCGGACATAATTTCCTTTATGTATGTCTGGATAACGAAGCCTACATGAACACAGGAATTCAAAGGTCCAGCTCAACCCCTTATGGTGCTTCAACCACTACTTCACCATGCGGAACCCAGAGTATTGGCCAGCAGACCTGGAAAAAGGACATGCCTTCAATAGCTGCTGCACATAATATTCCTTATGTGGCAACAGCCAATCCAGGTTTTCATCTTGATTTAATGAATAAGGTCAAAAAGGCACTGACCATTGATGGACCTGCATATATCCATATCTATTCTGCCTGCCCTACTGGCTGGCGGAGTAAGCCTGAAAAAGGTATTGAAATCTCCAAGTTAGCTGTGCAGAGTAATGTATTTCCACTATATGAAATAATTAATGGCAAGCTGACAATAACCAAGAAAATTAATAAACCCAAGCCAGTAGCTGATTATCTTAAAACCCAGCGCAGGTTTTCTCATCTGAAAGAAGGTGATATCAAAATGATCCAGCAAAGGATTGATTCCCAAATGGCAAGGCTTGAACGTCTTGAAGCTGACGGTTGTATAACCGTATAGTTGAGGAAATATCAGACGCAGGAATAAGGCTCTTTTGCTGCCTGCTTTAATAACAAAGGGGTGTGCAGTTCACACCCCTTTGTTATTTTCCTTGTCAATCCAGGTACAAATTTCATATGGTTAATTTATGTAAAGGTACATTTTTTGTATTAGGTCACCACTTTTTTCTACTCTTTGGTTAGGCCTGCATCCTGATTATTTTTTTCCATACTGCCTGTTTGACCAGCCATGATCCCGTTAGTCAAAATTATAGACATTAAGATGGTCTCTCTGTTACTTGAACAAATAAATGCTTTTGACTTGTGGGGTATCTAAGAGTTTGCAGCAACAAAAAACAAATCAGGATACAGGCTTTACCCACAGCAATGTGAATAATTAACATTTTTTATCCATT
>PWPY01000300.1 GCA_003558575.1 Desulfonatronovibrio sp. | reverse complement strand
GATAACCAGCATATTGGGCAAAGAAAGAGCCGGACCAGCGAGAAGCAATGCCAAAGCCGGTCCCTGTCCCATACCTGAACCAAGAAGCCCCTGCAGAATGGGAACTTCGGTCAGGGTGGCAAAATACATAAGGGCTCCGGCAACCGAAGCAATGAGATTGGCCTGTAATGAGTTTCCACCCACCAGGTCTGCAATCCACTGCTCTGGAATAAGTGCAGGATAGCCAGGCCTGCCAAGAAAGAATCCTGCGGCAAGGACTCCCAGGAACAATAACGGGGTAATCAGTTTAACAAAAGTCCAGGTGGATTGGACCCAGTCTTTTCTTTCTTCAGGAATAAACCAGAATTTAATCATTAAGCCCAGGATAACCAGCAGAAAAGCAGTTATGTACCATTTCATGGAATGAATGGTGACCCAGATCTGCTGAGAATCAGGCCCTGGTGCGGCAAATGCTGCAAAGATTAATATCAGAACCATTACCATAATGAACATGGCATCCTGAAACAAGGTCCTTTGCTTCTCATCCTCATCAGGCAAGTGCATCTGGCATTCTTCCCTGTTTTGATCATCCTTGCAGAATATCCAGGACATGAGCAGGCCAATGACCACCGCAAATAGAATAGCACCCACAGCTCTGGCCAATCCCAGCTGCCAGCCCAGGACCTTGGCAGTCATGGTAATGGCCAGAACATTGATGGCCGGACCTGAATAGAGAAAGGCCGTAGCCGGACCTATGCCTGCCCCTCTGGAATAAATACCAGCAAAAAGAGGCAGTACAGTACAGGAACAGACTGAAAGAATAGTCCCCGACACCGAGGCCACTGAATAGGAAAGGATTTTATTGGCCTTTGCCCCAAAATATTTGAGCACCGATGCCTGCGAAACAAATACTGCTATGGCTCCGGCTATGAAAAATGCCGGAATCAGGCAGTTCAAAACATGCTCTCTGGCATAGTCCTGAAGCATCATAAAGGCCTCGAGGCCAGACCTGCGTATAATTTCCGCATCCCAGGGAATCAGGTATGCCAGCCCGAATACAACAACAATTATTAATAATTTATGCCATTCTTTCATGATTTATTTTAAGCCTCCTGAGGCAGGTGAAATCTTACATCTCTTTCTTTACTCATCCAATATCCCATGCTCATAAAGATATCGAAAAACATTGTCTGCCCCGGTAAGGATAAGCCTCCTTCCCTGACTCTCTTCTACAATCATCAGGGGTACTCCGCGAAAACCACTCCCCCTGAAGTACGTTCTTATCTGGTCAACCTGATTTTCCAGGCTGTCTGTAACCTCGATATCCGGCACATCCCTGCTTTGTTCAATCTTAACTAGTTCATAGAAAATATTTTTTTCATTTCCATCCAGTTCCATGAGCCAGGCAATCTTTTTCAGGTCTACCTGTGAGTTATCTAAGGGAAATAGTTCCCAGGAATATTCTGCTGATTCATTCTTAGCCAGCCTGATCAGAATCTCTGTACAGAACGGACAATGAAAGCTGAAAAAGTAATTAAATTTCGGCCATTCTTGTGCTTCAGAACTTTGCACACTGATCCCGCTGATATGTTCCAGAAGAGGAGTTCTGTCCGGAATATTAATCATGGAACCAGCTATTCCCCCTCCAACCCAGACCGCAAGACCAAGGATTAGAATAGATATTTTCTTTCTGACTATGGAAAATAGCAGAAGAACAATTAACAGGCCCGCCCCAACTCCAAAACACAACAGACACTGTTCTTTAATGGAAAAATACTGAAAACCAAGCAATCCACCGTCAAAGGCCAGGGCACCAAGGACAAGAACAAGCATCCCTGTCCATAACCATTTTTTATCGTATCTTGATGCAAAAAAATAAACACCCCATAAGGTGGTGAAAAAAACCAGACCAAGCAGCACCAGGTTGAACTCAGTGATGTTTATATAATCACCGACAATTGCACAGGCCTGGGTAGGACAGATGCTAGCCCCGGTACTCATGCGCAGATAAATATCCACGCCAAGGCCCAGTATTGACAGGATCAAAACTGCGTGCAGAGAAATTTTAAATGGAAAATTACTGATTTTTGTCATCTTTACCCTTTAAACCTTACGGAGCTTGAAGATTCTACACTTACTCAGCAGAGTCTTTTTTCTCTGAACCTTCATCAGTTGGGCAGCACGGGGCCATAACGTCCAGAGGTTTCATTGTTGATTTGTAACTGTTCACCGACGGTGAAGGAGGTGACCAGCTTCAGCTTGTCCCCTGGATTAAGCTTTCTTCCTGTTGCTCATCATTTTTGATCATAAAGTAATCATCCTGATTTTAATAAATCAAACAGCGAACTTATTTCAAGAAAAAAGGTGCCGGATGATTATCCTGTCACCCGGCACCTGCTTCTATCTAACTGTCATTTTATTTTTTAGACAGACTCTCGGAAACTTGCCTGCCCACTTTGCAGGACCTGCCGGAAACATCAAGTGTCTCGGTTGCCAGTCCATCATCGCGGACAACACCTCCAAAGTATTTT
>PWPY01000111.1 GCA_003558575.1 Desulfonatronovibrio sp. | reverse complement strand
TGTTCCAGCAAGAAGACCTGGACCCCGGATCTGGTCCGGGGTGACGGTTAAAGCAAGCTGTTACTCTTTACCGTCATTCCGGCGAAAGCCGGAATCCAGTGCCATTGAATAGCCATACTATGTATGTGGTGAATAATTACATTATTGTTTCTAATTTTCTGTTTTCCTCAGCTTGTGGGCCTGACTGATGGTATCAGTGAGAATTTTAATATCCACCGGCTTTTTCAGGCAGGCAAATGCCCCCAATTGAGCGCAGGCATTAAATTCTTTTTCCTGGCCTCCTCCAGATAAAATAACTACAGGCACATCAGGATGACTTTTTTTGATATGTTTAAGCATCTCTACACCATCTATTTCTGGAAGTTTTAGATCAAGTATTACCACCTCAGGCTCATCTTCATCAATGAGCTCTAATGCCTCATTGCCGTCATAAACAACAGCTGTACCCATTTCACGTCTTCTCAAGCGTTCCGACAATGTTCTGGCAAACCTCTTTTCATCATCAACAAGAAGAACCTTGGCCGGTGTCTAAGAATCAAACGGACGGTACACATCTGTTTTAAATACATCGGGTCCAGATTGAATTTCAAAATCCATATCTTCGGCTACATCAGCAATAATATTTGCCAGCTCTCCTTCAAGGCGTTCGGGACGGATAATATTTTTATCCAGGTGAACCATAAGTTTGTCATCCCTTATTTTGGCCCTTACAAACCATCCCTTCAAAGCCAGTTCAGCTTCAATATCTGCGGTAAAAGCAAAGTTTTCTGCTGCCTGAATGGAATCTCGAGTAGGAAGAGTTATCGCTTTTTTGGCAAAAGTCCTGATTAGGTCAACTGTTTCCTCAACAGAAATTTTATCCATGGATATTAAAATATCATACAACGATGATTCCCATGGACCTTGATGGACAACATATTCAGTCCATCTGTAGCGGCTGGAATCTTCCTGGGCAATAAGCTTCTTAAGCCCCTCAGAAAAAAGACTGTGCTGCTGGGCAGCTATTTCTATCCTGTACTCCATTTCTGCCGTAAGACATACTTTCAGAACATGGGTCAAAGATTTGGGAATTAGAAATCCTCCAAACCCTTCGAACACTAAGTCCTGCTTTAAAAGAGTGGAGGCCAGAGCCGCCTTATAACAGGCAATACAGCGCTCTTTATCTTTGGTAAAAGCGTTAAAGACCAAGTTCTTGCCAAAAAGAGCTCTATAAAATTTATCTTCAGGGACACCATATGTGGATGAAGCCATGGAGATAATTTGTTTATCAGTGGTGAGCTCAAGGCCCATATTTTCAGAAAGATTATTAACAACTTTTTCTTCATTGCAGTATGGTGCACTGAAAACTGTAATTATCGGCATTGGTTTTCCCCTTAACAGTTTGTTGAAAAAGTTCTAATTCAGCAGCCTGTTAAAACAACAGGTTCAGCATAATAAGAGATACTACAAGAAACAATATGGTCATGATACTTCCTGCTCTGATAAAATCTGCATTCCTGTATCCGCCAGGCCCCATGATCAAGGCGTTCACCTGATGAGTAGGTATCAAAAATGAATTGGAAGTGCTGATGGCTACTGTCAAGGCAAACATTGCAGGATCAGCGCCTGAAAGCACAGCCATGTTTACAGCCAGGGGAACAAGCAGAACCGTAGCCCCCACATTGGACATAAGCAAGGTGAATATGGTGGCCAGCATAGCCACAGCACCCTGAAGAACCCAGAACGGTACATCACCCAGAATATTTATAGTCTGGATGGCTATCCAGGCGGCAGTTCCAGTGGATTCCATGGCCAGAACCAGAGGAATAAGGCTGGCCAGAAGAAACACAGATTGCCAGCTTACGGATTTATATGCTTCATCCATAGTCAGAACTCCGGCAACAATCATGGCTATGGCCCCGGACATTAGAGAAACAGAAATGCGTAAGTCACTGAATATAACCAGACCAAAAGTAACCGCGGAAATGATCAATGCATGGGGGAGCTTTTCATGAAGAATCACATCATGAGGAAAGTCAGACGAAACCACAACAAAGTCCGGATTTTTCTCCAGGGCAACCATATCTTCCCATAAACTGTGCAAAACTAAAGTATCACCAGCCTGCAGAGGGAGGTCACGCAGGTTTCCCCGGATCACCTGACCTCCTCTGTTCACAGCCAGCACACTCGTTCCGTATGTACGGCGCATGCGGATATCCTGAAGAGATTTGCCAATCATATGTGAACGTGGTGGGACAACTACCTCGGAAACCCCAGCAGTTGCAGCTGAAAGAACTTCGGCAAAATGCTTTAGAAGTCCATAACATTTGAGTTCCATGCTCTTGCAGATATCCTGAATATCTTCTCTGCTGCCCAGTAAAGCCAGGACTGCTCCTGACTCAATCTTAATATCATGAGCAGGGGAAATACGCATATCCCTGTTCTGGTAAAGCCCGATAACAGCAAT
Source organism: Desulfonatronovibrio sp. (assembly GCA_003558575.1). Classification (GTDB taxonomy): domain Bacteria; phylum Desulfobacterota; class Desulfovibrionia; order Desulfovibrionales; family Desulfonatronovibrionaceae; genus Desulfonatronovibrio. Next base: position 7,666 of record PWPY01000111.1, on the reverse strand, counting down.
TCTGTGCCCGAACAATTCTTCAGCTTCAGCAACGCTTTTACCTTTAAGAGGGCTGTCGTACTGAACATGGATCTCAAATATATCACCCTTTAGTCCATAAAGTTTTCGAAAATAATCAACAGTTGAAAAATCCTGATCCTGTGTTCCCTTTTTAACTGGCAAGACATAAGGACCAAAAATTGTAAAATATATTACACCAGTGAAGATCAGGGCCAGCCCCAGAGGTGTAACAGAAAACATGCCAAATCCGGCCATAGGCTCAACACCATCAGGAAGCATCTCATTGGAAGTAGCGATGAGATCATTCAAAAGTATCAGAGGGCTGGAGCCAATCAGAGTAAGCGTACCTCCGAGGATGGCACAAAATCCCATGGGCATGAGCAGTCTTGACATGGGCAGATCAGCCCTCATGGAAATTCGTTTGATTACAGACATGAAAAGGGCTGCTGCCCCCACATTCTGCATAAGGCCGGAAATTACACCCACTGTTCCGGAAATTATGGGTACAATACGTTTTTCTGTGGTGCCGCCAAAACGAAGGATCAGAGAGGCCAGTTTATTCATAAGCCCTGTTTTATCTAAGGACTTTCCCAGAATAATGACAGCTATAATGGAAATAACAGCATTACTGGCAAATCCGCTGAAGATTTTATCACCTGGAACCAGGTCAGGAGCGAAAGGAACAACCCCCAGCAACCCAATGAGCATCATAATCATTACAGCGGCTACATCTACCCTGACTATCTCTGAAATAAAAAGAAACACTGTCAGGCCTAAAATGCCCAGCACCCAGATCATTTCAGTAGTTAATACTATTGTTCCGCTCATTTTTTCCTAAGTGTCTCCAGAAGTCTTTATTCGTATTCGTTCCTGCTCTCCAAACTAAAAGACAATATCTCTTTTGAGATCAATGCCATATTTGCGCATTCTGTTCAACACAGTAACTCTGTTGATACCCAGAATCCTGGCTGCCTGAGATTTGTTGCCTTTACTCTGGCGCAGGGCCTCAACAAGCTCATATTTCTGATCTTTTTCCAAAGGCTTTCCCGGACATGACTCTGTGGGTTGAGGCATGACATTACAAGTCAGGTTTCCCGGAAGATGCTCGGGATCAATAAGATCTGAATCAGCAATAACAAAGCTGTATTCCAGAGCGCTTTTAAGTTCACGTATGTTGCCCGGCCATGAATAATCCATAAAAATTTTCATAGCTTGTGGGCTCAATCCTTTCATATTTCCACTATTTCCGGCGGCCAGTCTTTTTAGAAAAAAATCAACAAGATGTGGAATATCCTCTTTACGCTCACGCAGTGCTGGAAGATGGATGGGAATAACATTAATCCGATAAAACAGGTCTTCTCTGAACTTTTCCTGACCAATAAGCGTGGGGAGATACTTATTGGTGGCAGTAATGAAACGGACATCTACCGAAATAGACCTGCTTTCACCTACCCGTTCAAAAGTCTTGTTTTCTAAAACCCTCAATAATTTAACCTGAACTGACATGGGGAGGTCGCCAATCTCGTCAAGAAAGATATCTCCTTTATGAGCAATCTCAAAACGTCCTTTGCGGTGCTGGACAGCCCCGGTAAAAGCGCCTTTGACATGGCCAAAGAGTTCACTTTCCAGAAGGGATTCGCTAAGGGCAGCGCAATTAACCTGTACATAGGGCTGTTCTGTTCTTGGACCAAGCTCATGAATAGCCCGGGCCACAAGTTCTTTGCCTGTTCCTGATTCACCGCAGATAAAAACTGGAAAATCACTTTGAGCTGCCTTTTCAATAAGATGAAAAATCTTTTTCATGCTGTCGGAATATCCCACCATTCCATGAAAAACAGTGTCCTGATCAAGCATCCTGGACAGCTGCTGCACCTTGGTATCCAGAACATCAAGCTCTGAAATATCCGTCATGATTTCCACTGAGCCCAGAGGATTATTGTCGTTATCATAGAGGATACTGGCCGTTTTAAGAACCGTAACATACGAACCGTCTTTTCGCATTATGTGACACTTGCGCTTTAATATCTTCTTTTTTTCAAAAAGCCTGCACCAGGCATCTGAGGTGGTCTTTCTGAGGAGTTTGCAGGCATCACACCTGAAGATTGTACAAGGCTTGTCTATAAGTTCTTCTCTTTTGTAGCCTGTCATTTTCTCCAAGGCCTTGTTCACCATTTGAATAGTACCATCCTCTGCTACAACAAGAAGACCTTCATGCATTATTTCTACAATGTCCTTACAATACAGATTAAAACTCATAGGTTTCAATTTTTACTCCTTTGATGCTTCCCGAAAAGTGATTAATCACATGTTTAAATACACATTCTTCAACCTATACACAAGCAGATCATCTAAAAAAATAAAGTATAAAAACAGTGAGTTACCACACCATAAACATGGCATAATTCATGCTTCTCATCTATCAGTGTATTGAAAAAGTCCTTATCAGACAGGGTGTTCAATAATTCCAGGCGACAGTCCGGCACTCACTTGTGATGTACAGTGAAGACTTGTGCCGGGATAATGCCTATGCAAGTGGGTGCCGGATAAAGAGCAAAAAAAGCTCAAGGTCGCAGCGTATTTACCCATACGTAACAGTTTGAACTTTTTGTAGCAACGCAGCAATTGGAAGATTTTCAACAGTCTGTTATATAAAGCCAAAAAACAATGTTCTGACAAAATTTACCAAATTGTTTGCTAATATCCATTTTATTTTATAAATAACAATAAACACTTTTTACAATTTTGAGAACTTTTTAAAATGGAGGTATGTAATGAAAAAGCTTATCATCATGTACGTAGCTGCAATACTTTTTGCAACCCAGGTTGGAATTGCCCTGGCAATGCTTGACGGCAACCCCAGAAAAGGCCGTTTCCTTTACAGACAGGAGTGCAGACCATGTCATATGGATAACCCAATCCATGAAATGAAGGAATTCCATGCCGAATACCTGGGTCCTGATTCCAAACGCCAGGCAGAATGGATCGAAGTTCTTGAAAACAAAGAACAGTTGCCCTGCTTTGAACATTGGAAAGAAATATCCCAGGAAGATCTCAACGATATCTTTACCTACTTGCACGGTGGAGCAGCAGACTCGCCTACCCCTGAAAGATGCGGATAGCCACCTTTTGATAAATCCTTCAAATCCGGCCGCACATCACATTGATGTTCGGCCGGATCCTGGAACTAACAAGGAGCAGACATGAAGGAAAAAATGCCACCCTTAAGCAGAAGAAAATTTCTGAAAACAAGCCTTACTGCAGCAGCGGTCACAGCCGGAGCTGGCACCCCCTTGATCAAATCCCTCGTACCCAAAGCTCATGCCTCTGGATCGCGCCCTCCCCTGGGTGAGCTCACATCTCATTTCACAGCCTGTGATATGTGTTTCAATAGATGCGGAATGATCGCCAGAGTCCGTAACGGGGTTATTGAAAAAATTGATCCCAATCCAAAATTTCTCAAATCAAGAGGCATGATCTGCGCCCGCGGTAACGCGGCCATCAAACATATATATGATCCTGACAGATTAAAGTACCCCTTACGCCGGACAGGCAAGCGCGGTGAAGGTAAGTGGGAGCGCATCAGCTGGGATGAGGCTCTGGATTATACTGCAGAAAAAATGCTGGAAATTGGCGAGAAATACACTCGTTGCGGTATGATGTTTATTCCGGGTTCAGACATGCAGTCTCAGTTGGTTCACAGATTTGCCGAGATTTATGGTTCCTACAACATCACCTCCCATGAAACACTTTGCCTGCTGAGCAAGAACAGGGCTTACTTGGACACCATCGGCGAAGTCCCCTATCCAGATGTTTTTTACAGCAAATACATAATCATAGCCGGGGCAAATCCCTTTGAGGCCATTATTACCCCGGACACCATGGATTTTTTTGAAGCCCGCAAAAATGGTTGTAAAATTGTTGTCCTTGATCCCAGGTTCACCAAAACCGCAGCCCTGGCAGATGAATGGTACCAGATCAAGCCTGGAACAGACATGGCCTTCTTCCTGGCCCTTTGCCATGTCATAGTCAAAGAAGAGCTTTATGACCGTGATGGTTGCTGTCCCAAAATGACCTATGGGTTTGATGAATTTTTCCTTCATATCCAGCAATACACACCAGAATGGGCAGAAAAAGAATGCGGCATTCCTGCAGAAGATATTATTAGAATAGCCAGGGAAATCACTGCAGCAGCACCTGCTGCCATGGTATATCCAGGAAGACGCACATCTGACTATGAAGATTCCACCCAGATAAGACGAGCCATGGCCATTACCAATGCCCTTCTGAATAACTTTGACAAACCAGGGGGTCTTCTGGCCCTGCGCGAAGTTGGAGTCAAAACTCCTTATTATGATATTCCATGGTATGATGACAATCCATTTGACAGGGTTGAAGCAGGACTGGTTCCAGGACTCATTGACCATGAAGGATCATTTCAGCTCATGCGTGAAGCCATTATCTCAGGTGAACCATACCCCATAAAGGGCTGGTTCAACTTCAAAACTAATTTCATGCAGACTGCAGCCAACAGAAACAAAACCTTAGAAATGATCAATCACTTAGAATTCATAGTCAACATCGACATCGCCATGACAGACACAGCCTGGTACTCAGATGTGGTCCTGCCAGGGGCAAGTTTTCTGGAAAGAAAAGATCCGGTATCTGCTTTGCAGGGATCGTCTGCATGTGCCTGTGCTGTGCTTCGTGACCCGGTGGTTCCGGAAATGTTTGAATCCAGATCTCCATTCTGGATTTGTCAGGAACTTTCCAAAAGAATGGGCTTTGGAGATTCATTTGATTTTACAATTGATGAATACAGGCTTAAGCAGATTGATGGTCTTGATGGAGCCATGGAAGCCATGCTTAAAGATGGTGTTTATTACAATCCCAGCCAGGTGTATGGAATCTATGCGGGATCTCCTCTTAAAACCCTGAGTGGAGTCAAGGAAATCTACAACCAGCGCTATGCCAGGTCAGGCGTTGATCCCATGCCTGTTTACAGGAAACGACGGATGCCTGATAAAAATCAATTCAGGCTTGTGGTCGGTAGAACAGCCTTTTTCACCCATGCCCAGACCAATAACGAACTTCTGACTGAATTCATGGAAGAAAACGTCTTGAACATGCATCCAGATTCTGCACAGAAAATGGGGCTTAAAGATGGAGACCTTATTGAAGTAAAAAGCAGGGTTGGTTCTGGCCGCTTAAGGCTTGAGCTCACAGAAGGAATAGAAAGGCAGACAGTCTACATGGCCACCGGATTTGGAGCACTTTCCCCGCAAATGAGTCTCGTCCATAAGAAAGGGGCAAGCATTTCCGAGGTTTTGGAAGATTATCACGATGAGATTTCCGGAAATATGGCCATGCACGAAACCCTTGTAAGCGTAAGGAAGGTGGCCTGATGAACAAAAAATACTGTATGGTCATTGACTCTTCGGTGTGCATTGACTGCAAGGCCTGTATGGTTTCCTGCAAGGTTCAGCACAAGGTTCCCCGGGGTTACTGGCGCAACTGGATCAAGCACTCCACTCCTGACTTCTCCCTGGGCAAGCATACATCCATGCACTTTCAGCCAGGAGGCTGCATGCAGTGCGACAACCCTACCTGCGTTTATGCCTGCCCCAGCGGAGCAACATACAAAGATGAAGAAACCGGAATCATCCATGTCAATGAAGACCTGTGCATTGGATGCGGCAATTGCGTCAAGGCCTGTCCGTATCATGCCAGATACAGACACCCGGTTAAGCGAGTCCCTGACAAATGTGACTTCTGCCGGGAACGTCTACATATGGGTCTTCTACCTGCCTGTGTAGACACATGCCCTACCAAGGCCAGGACATTTGGTGACAGAAACGACCCTGACAGCGAGGTATCCAGACTGTTAAAGGAAAATGAAACTGTGCGCATTGTCAGCAGACCTGTAGATACTGAACCCAATATGTTTTACATATCATCAACCATGCCCATGGACTGGCCCGGTCAGGTTGAGTATCCGGCTGCCCACCAGGCTATGACCGGATTTGTAAATCCTCTGGTTAAAATTGCAGTTGGCCTCTCTGGGCTTGGAGTTGCAGCCATGTTTCTCAAACAACTCTTCACAGACGATGAAACCTCCCAGGATAAAGAAAAGGAGGAGGTATAACATGAACGAAAAGATGATTCACCGACACGACAAACCAGCCATTTTCATCCATTGGTTCAATGCCTTTTGCTGGATATTTCTTACCCTCACTGGACTGGGTCTCATTAAAAATGATCAGATTAATCCAGTGGGAGCATGGTGGCCAAACCTTATGCGCTCAATATTCGGCAGCGGAGAAATGCTTCTAAACTTCCATATTTATATAGGTTTGACCTGGGCTGTGGTATTTATTTTATATATTCTGTTCAGGTTCAAAGATAGTATGGGGTTTCTTAAGGAGGCATTTTCCATCAATCCTTCCAGGGATGCATCCTGGTTGATCAAAAAAAATATTCAGTTGACCCTGGGAAATGGTGCTTTAAGAAAAATGGGCATGACCACTGATATCCCTGCCCAGGGATTCTACAACGCAGGACAGAAACTTTTTGCTCAACTGACAATTGTGGCTGGGATCATCCTGACAATAACCGGTTTAATTATGTATCTGTCCACTATGATCCTGGACAACCCTACACCAGTAGCCTGGTCCAGAACCATTCATTTCCTCATGGCTGGACTGGCCTTTGCTGGCCTTCTGGTTCACATCTATATGGCAGCCATATCCAGAGAAGAAAAACCTGCATTCAAGTCCATGTTCTCAGGTGTTGTTCCTGAGGACTATGCAAAACATCATCATGAACTATGGTATAAGGAAGTAAAAAATAAATCCTGAAATATTCTGGCAAAGCGGGTTGGGATTCAATCGTAACCCGCTTATTTTGAATCATCATTTAAATTTCCAATAAAAATACTCGTTATTAACTTTATTCACCATGCTGTGAAAACAATAAGAATACAGGTTTTACGCAAAAGTGAAAAAATGTTTTGATTTCTTTGACTCTACTTTCAGCTTTCAACTTAACACTTTTAACTCTATAGATAATCCCATAACACAAGGAGGTACTTGTATGAAATCCCAATTTAAAAATTTAAGCAGCCTGTTTCTAATTCTTGGAATAAGCATCTTATTTATGACAGGATGCGTAGCCAAAGAAGGGCCAAAGTCGAATTATGACCAAGGCCGTATTTCAAGTATAGACGTTGAGTTTGATCCTGCCCAGGTTCCTAACCCATATCATACGATAGTAGGTATTGATTTTGTAAAACCTATTGTTTGTGACAATCTTCTTCGCATGGAGTCCAGACAGGATGTTGTACTTATTGACTCAAGACCCAAACGTCCCCGTTATGACCGTGGACACATTCCCACAGCCATAAGCATGCCTGACAGTCAGTTTGATGAATTAACTCATCTTCTCCCAACAGATAAATCTGCACTTCTCATCTTTCACTGCCAGAACTTTGCCTGACCTCTCAGTCATAACTCTGCCTGGAAGGCAGAAGAACTTGGATATACCAATATCGTAGTATATGCTGCTGGCAATGTTGAATGGGACAGCAAATATATTTCCTGGACCTTGGAAGACATTACTGAAACAGAACCAAAAGCTGAAAAAGTGCCAGAAACAGCTGCGCCAGCGCCTG
>PWPY01000062.1 GCA_003558575.1 Desulfonatronovibrio sp. | reverse complement strand
TTCCACTTTTCTTTGAGATAGATATATCATCATCCTTGACAGATGTGATTAATGAGGTCGATTGGAATGGAAGTTGTAATATCGGTCATCCTGTTCATAGCGGTGCTGGCAATACTACTCAGCCGCAGAGGCAATGAGTGGAATTTTTGAGGTCTGAATTCAAACCCGTCTTTAAACGTCAGCGTTTTAAGATATCATTATATCTTTTTTTATCTTACTGAAAAAGCCCAATTTACTCTCCCTTTGTAATTAATCATCCAGGTCCAAGAGGTACTTTTCCCAGAATACTTTTCCACCGGTTTTTTTAAAATTCCTCAAAAGGACGTACAAAGCACCGGTTCCGCCATGGTTAGGCTGGGCTGAACAAAAAGCCAGAACAATTCTTTTGAGAGGTTCCTGAGTAAGCCAGGTCTGAACCTCATTGCGCAGAACAGGAGTACCCAAAGGAGAATTTTTTCCTCTGCCTGGAATGAGAAGGACACATTTTTTATTGTTGATATATTGTTCTCTCATGAAGTTTAAAAGTCTTAGTCTGGCCTGAAGAGTATTGAGTCCATGCATGTCAAGATGTGCCTGGATGCTTATTTTTCCAGCCTTGAACTTACGAAAAGTTTTGGAGTTTATTCCCTGAACATATCCTTGGATATACTCGTCTGAATACTCTATATCAAACTTGAGCTGTCCGTTAACTAATCTGTTCAGAGTTTCAATGGCCTCATGGTCATCATTGGACGGCATGACAGGTTTCTGGCTCTTTTGCACGGAGATTTCTCTCCCTTTGCCACTCATGGGGTTTACCCCCTGCATAGCCTGGAGAAACAAATCTTCATCATTTTCAGGCGGACTATGCTCTTGCTCCTTTTTTAAGACAGGTTGAGGTTCAGCTTTTTTTTGGGGAGCAATTTTAATTTTTTTTAAATCTTTGAGAGATTTCATGTTGAAAAGCGGATCAGGCTTTAGATATTGCCTCGAGGACTTCTTCAGCAGTGTCCACCACGCAGAACATGTCAAAATCTTTTTCTTTAATGTACCCATTGGTCAGCAATTGATCTTTGAACCATTCTAACAATCCAGACCAGAATTCACTTCCTACCAGTATGATGGGAAAGGGCTTTATTCTTTTGGTCTGGGTAAGAACAAGAGCCTCACTGAGTTCATCTAAGGTACCAAGACCTCCAGGCATGACCACATACGCCTTGGCGTATTTGATAAACATTACCTTACGGACAAAAAAGTATCTGAATTCACAGCGAAGATTAATGAAATCGTTTGATTTTTGTTCAAAGGGCAAATGGATATGCAGACCTACTGAATTGCCATCCCCTTCGAAGGCACCCTTGTTACCAGCCTCCATTAGGCCTGGTCCGCCCCCGGTAATGACGCTGTAACCTGATTCTGTAAGTTTTTTGGCTATATCAAAAGTCAGTTTGTAAACTGGATCATCTTCAGTCACTCTGGCTGAGCCAAAAATTGATACAGCTTCTCCAAGCTCATTAAGTTTTTCAAAGGCATCAACAAATTCAGCCATTATTTTGAATAATCTCCAGGAATTGGCCTGGGATAAATCATCTATGAGGTATTGTTTGCTGTTGGACATTTTTTCTCCTTCTTTATTCTGCAATGGTAATTATTTTGTAACTATTCATCACATACGTAATATGGCTATTCAATGGCACTGGATTCCGGCTTTCGCCGGAAAGACGGTAAAGAGTAACAGCTTGCTTTAACCGTCACCCCGGACCATATCCGGGGTCCAGGTCTTCTTGCTGGAACAAGTGAATAGTTACTTTATTTTCCGTGTTATAGAGCAGTCTGCAGTATGATTGTTTGATTTCCTTGTCAAAAGAAAAAGATTCTCGCTTCCCAAAAGAAAAACAACAGTTTCAGCATCTATAGAGAAATACTTTCCGGACGGAAAAAATCAGGTAAACAACAGAATATAAACGGAAACAGGCATGAATTCAAGCTCTGGTTTGTGCAGGATTTACCACCTGTGGGATAAAGTCCTGGACCATGGATCCTGGATCAGAGAAGTAATATGATTGCCAATGTGAACAAGCTGTACTGGTTTTCCGCCAAGCTCAATAGCCAACGGATACATTAGTCTCAAAGGATAATCTTGAATCTGATGAAACTGGTTTTCAGGACAAAGAATCTGGGTATTATTGCCTGACTTATCTGTGATAAATACTTTAGACGGAAAAAAGAATGTTTTTTCAAGAAGGTGGGAAAAGTTGTCAAAAAGGATTTTATTTATTGCGATAAAATCCTCTTTCCAAAGTCTGGCGTCAGAGCCAGGAAGGGTTTCATTGGAAATAAATGTTACTGGTCTGTCCTGGAAGAAAGAGTATGCTTGAGTTTTTTTTGCATCTGCCCCGATAACTTTTCCAATATTCAATACTTCAGCTATCAATTGAGTTCTTTCAAGTGTATTTTTTTCTCTTTCAATTCCAGTGATCTCAATTTCACTGAATTTGTTTTTTTTCGCTGAAATCATCTGAGCCAGCATAAGAACTCCAGTT
>PWPY01000360.1 GCA_003558575.1 Desulfonatronovibrio sp. | reverse complement strand
ATTAACTATATAAAACTAATCATTATAATAACTAGTTTCCATCCGGAAAGTCTTTCTTTCCGGATGTTGAAGCTGCTGGTTTTCTTTCCGGAAACGAGGAATTTTTTCTTTTGGCAAGGAAGTCAATCAATTAAGAGGAGGCGTATCTTAATACGTTGACGAATAATTGTGCAGATTGACGCCGCCAAAAGGAAAAAGAGCCGTTTCCGGATGAAAACTAACTAACAATGATTACAGCATGACGTACAATAAATCAAGTAAATTTAAGATTTCGCTTTGATTGCTCAAATACGAATTCCCTTAACAACCCGTTTAAAAACTCCCAATTGCTGCGTCGCTTCAAAAAGTTCAAACTCTCACGTATGAATAAATACGCTTCAACCTTGAATTTTTTTTGCTCCTTGCACTTGAGGTTTTTGAACGGACTGTTGGATAAGGACTTTTTCAACACCCAGTTAACATAAATATTTCCTGTTGACTAAACATTAACATTTGTTAATCATGCTGATACGAGGAACACATGCACTTTGATGACTTTTTTAAAAGAGTAGCCAAGGCTACGGAAATTACCACCCAGAGACAGTTGGCTGATCTGCTGAGTGTAGGACCTGCGGCAATCACTTTGGCCAAGTCACGCGGAGTTCCCAAAAGCTGGAGCTTGAAGATAGCTTCCATGTTTGGCCTTAACCCTGCATGGATCAATACCGGCCAGGGATCAATCTACCAATCCGGTCGGGAAAGCACCTTTTTTGTGCCCAGGATTTCAGCCAGAGCCTGTGCTGGTTCAGGTTCTCTGGAGGTACAGGACAATATTATCGATGAAATCCCTTTTTCTTCTGAATGGATTAACCGTATAGGAAACCCCGGAAGTATGGTGGTCATGGAGGTAATGGGCGACAGCATGTCTCCGGAACTTGAAGAAGGAGACTTAATCCTTATTGACCAGAGCCGACAACGACTCCAAAGTCAGAAAATTTATGTAATCGGATTAGAAGACACTCTTCAAGTCAAAAGGGTTGAGTCCAGGCCCAACCTGCTCATTCTATTCAGCACCAATCAGAAATATCCTCCTGTTACCCTGCAGGGAGATGAAGTTGAAACCCTCCGGATACTTGGGCAGGTACTGTGGAGCAGCAGGGCTTACGTTTAATAACTAACTGAAATATTTTTTTACCCCCTATGTTTACTTAAGTAAATTAAAATCTAAGGAGATCTGTAATGCAGGAAAGATTTTGTACATGCGGACATAAAGTACTTGTAGCCTACGTTATCACATCCAGAGGTATTTACCATCTGTTCAAACCAATGGCCAGAATGAGACAGCTCATGCGTTGTCCATGCTGCGGAAGGCCAATAAATATCGATGAACTGTGTTGATAAGTACGCATCCCGCGCATGAAACAGCATAAAGACAGATGAAGACCAAACAAGCAAATTATGACCTGCTAACCCCAAGGGACAATCCGTTGCAATGCCATCTTCCTCAGGTATTGAGCCTGGTCCCTGCTGGTTTCCCATCGCCTGCTGATGATTATATGGACTGCAGCCTGGATCTTAATGAGCACTTAATAAACAATAAGGCTGCGTCATTCTATATCCGGGTATCTGGAGACTCTATGATGGGAGCCGGCATATTATGTGGTGATATTTTACTGGTTGACAGGTCAATGGACCCTGTCCACAACAGAATAGTGGTGGCTGTCATTGATAATGAAATGGCTGTAAAGCGCCTGAGCATCAAAAATGACAAAATATCCCTCTTATCTGAGAATAAACACTACTACCCCATTAATATCACCAGAGGCATGGAGTGTTATATCTGGGGAGTAGTCACTGCTGTCATCAGAAAACTGATTTAACCCGGCAGAGCTTCATGCCCAGAATATTTGCCCTGGTGGACTGCAACAACTTCTATGTTTCCTGCGAAAGGGTCTTTAATCCCGGACTCAGGAATATCCCGGTTGTTGTTCTGTCCAACAATGACGGCTGCGTCATTGCCAGATCCAACGAGGCCAAAACGTTAGGCATTCCCATGGGGGCTCCGGCTTTTAAGTTCAGAAATATATTCAGCCAGCATAAAGTAGAAACCTTTTCATCTAACTACTCACTATACGGTGATATGTCAGCCCGGGTTATGAATTCCCTGAGCAGCATGGTTCCAGACATGGAAGTTTATTCCATAGATGAAGCTTTCCTGCTTTTAAACAACCTGCCGGAAGAGCCAGAAAAATTCGCCAGAAAAATCAGGAAGAATGTCCTCAAATGGGTGGGAATCCCCACATCCATCGGCATAGGCTCAACCAAAACACTGGCCAAGATAGCCAATCGTTTTGCCAAAAAACATCCTGAACATGGTGGAGTTCTCAACCTGAAGGATAATCCTGATGCCTCCGCCTACCTTGCCCAAACTCCCGTAGAAGACATATGGGGAATAGGCCGCAAGCACTCCTTATTTCTCAAAAGTTACAACATCAGAAACGCCCTGGACCTTTCAAACCAGACCAGGGACTGGAGATCGGAAAAGCGTCGTGT
>PWPY01000105.1 GCA_003558575.1 Desulfonatronovibrio sp. | reverse complement strand
CTCATGACAAAGCTGGGATGGCCGGTGGCACATCCAAGATTAACTAACCTTCCTTCGGCCAGGACAATTATTGAACGTCCGGACTTTAAGGTCCATTTGTCCACCTGAGGCTTGATTACCAGCCTTTTGCAGTCAGAATTATCTTCCAGATAAGACATTTCTATTTCAGAATCAAAATGGCCGATATTGCATATAATGGCTTCATCCTTCATACGCTCCATATGCTCGCCACGGATTACATCGCAGCAACCAGTGGCAGTGACAAAAATATCTCCAGCCTTGACTGCTTCGTCCATGGTAGTGACTTCATATCCTTCCATGGCTGCCTGCAAAGCGCAGATGGGGTCAATTTCTGTAACTATAACCCTGGCTCCAAAACCTCGCATGGACTGGGCACATCCCTTGCCTACATCTCCATATCCACAGACCACAACAACCTTTCCGGCAACCATGACATCTGTTGCCCTTTTAATTCCATCAGCAAGAGATTCGCGACAGCCATATAGATTGTCGAACTTGGACTTAGTCACAGAATCATTAACATTAATGGCTGGAAAAAGGAGTTCACCCTTTTTCTCCATCTGATAAAGGCGGTGGACACCTGTGGTTGTTTCCTCAGAAACACCGCGAATCCTCTCGGCAATTCTGGTCCATTTACCAGGATCTTTCTTAAGACTGTGCCTCAACCGGTCCATGACAATCTCAAATTCTTTATTATCCTGTTTTTCATCAAGGATCGAAGGATCTTTTTCAGCCTTTACCCCTTGATGAACTAACATAGTGGCATCGCCACCATCATCAACAATAAGATCAGGCCCTGTTCCGTCAGGCCAGGTTAATGCCTGCTCAGTGCACCACCAGTACTCTTCAAGAGTTTCACCCTTCCAGGCAAAAACCTTAGATAGGCCGGCCTTAACCACTGCTGCGGCAGAATGGTCCTGAGTTGAAAAAATATTACACGAAGCCCAGCGCAGGTCAGCACCAAGTTTGTGCAGAGTCTGGATAAGCATTGCAGTCTGAATGGTCATGTGCAGGCTGCCCATGATTTTCAGTCCTTTAAGAGGCTTTTCATCTCCATATTCTTCCTGCAGGGCCATCAGGCCGGGCATCTCATTCTCAGACAGCTGCATCTCCATCAGTCCCCAGTCTGCAAGGGATATATCAGCAATTTTATTCCCAAGTTCATGATCAATTTCAAGAAACATCTTTTCCTCCTGTTATTTTTGCGGCCTTTTGCGGCCTGTAGGTTTGTTGTCTGTGAAACTCTGCAAAGAAATTTTTATATATATCCTTTGTTCACGTGTAAACCTTTTCTGTCCTTTTCCCCTGACCGGACAATCTGTGGTTCCTCAACGTTTCATACGGACTTTTTAATAGATAAACTGCTCGCCTTTTTTATATGGAAGAACCCAATCTATTTTAAAAGCAAGATAAAACCGCTTGTCAGATGCTGAAGTGTGATTTAAATATCATCCATGTATCCTGTAGATAAATCCATCAATAAGTACCTTGGGCGAATAGATTCAGACGGTTCCAGATATATATTCATCAATATCTGCAGCAGGTGGGATCAAATTGTAGGGGCAGAAATTGCTGCCTTAGTCAAGCCTTTGGGTCAAAAAAACAAAACATTGATCCTTGGCGCCCAGGACAGCATCGTAATTCAGGAAATTACCTTTGCTTCCCAGCAGATCATTGACACAATCAATGATTTTTGCGGAGCAGATATTTTTGACAAGTTACGCGTGGAACTGTTAAAGGGCAGAACCCCTCTGGATAGAAAGCTTGTTCATAGGCCTCACATCTCCATACCGGTAAAAAAACCCCGGCAACTGGGCAATCTTATGGGGTTTATGAGTGAAGACTCTCCTGTTGCAAGATGTTATTCCAGATATGTTGATTTTTTCCGTGATAAAGATAGTTAGTCTTAGAAGCATATTAAAAAAGTTCTTATTCAACTAGCTGACTATTTATTGTCATTTTAGACTTTTTACTAACATTTTCTACGTGAAATTGATTACTTAAGGAGGATTTGGTAATGAGCGATGATTTAAATCTTGATTTGAAAAAACCTTTGGACAGAATGACCGCCAAAGAACTGCGCCAGCTGGTCATGGATAAAATTCCCCAGATTAGCGGGGCCTCAGGTATGGACAAAGAGACCCTGCTGTCATCCATTAAGGAAGTTATGGGGATTACGGATGAAGAAGGCTCTGCAGGCAAAGCATACAAAGAGCAGGTCAAAAACCTTAAGAAAAAGATAAAAGATCTTCAGGCCAAGAAACTTGAGCTGCCCAAAACTGAAACCAATGCCCGTCAGGCCCTGCGCAAAAAAATTCATGCCCTGAAAAAACGCACCAGACGCCTGAGCGCTCATTAATCTTCAGTTCTTCGCCCGGAAGATCCGTATTTCCGGGCGAATCTGACCATCTATGACAACTAATAGCTGTACTTCTCAGGATTTCAAGGTTCAGCCCATTGGTCAGGTGGAGTCACCCTATCTCAGCCTCAAGGATTGTCCATTTCAAGGCAATG
>PWPY01000258.1 GCA_003558575.1 Desulfonatronovibrio sp. | reverse complement strand
TCCTGATTTGTTTTCTGTTGCTGCAAACTCCCAGCATGAGCCCGTAAGTCAAAACCAGTAATTTATTCAAGTAGCCGAGAGTCTGTGTCCATATCCTTGCTTTTGACTAACGGGCTCAGGGCTGGTCAAACAAGCAGCAATGGCGAAAACCAATCAGGATGCAGGCCTTAAGCAAAAGTGATAAAATGTGGTGAACAGTTACAAAACTTTTATCTTACGTGTTTTTTACTTGAAAAGATAAGCATCTGGATTTATCTAAAACGTTTGTCTTTTTTATTCAATAATTTTTATCCCGGCAAAATAATGAGTGACCTACTTTCTCTGATCGGCAATACTCCTCTGGTTGAAATAAAAAACATTTCTGCCAATCCCAATGTAAGGATTTTCGCTAAACTGGAAATGAAAAATCCCGGGGGTTCAGTCAAGGACAGAGTGGCTCTGGCCATGATTGAAAGAGCAGAAAAAAGCGGAGACCTTGCCCCTGGCAAGACTGTTATTGAGGCTACCTCGGGAAATACCGGCATTGGTCTGGCCATGGTCTGCGCGGTTAAGGGGTATCCAATAAAGCTGATAATGTCTTCAGCTGCTTCAGAAGAGAGAAAGAAGATAATGCGTGCTTATGGAGCAGAAATTATTTTGACTCCAGGCCATCTGAGCACGGACGGGGCCATTGAAGAGGCATACCGAATGGCCAGGGAAGAGCCTGACAAGTATGTACTCATGGATCAGTTCAACAATCCAGCCAGCATTAAAGCCCACTATCAGACTACAGGGTTAGAAATCTGGGAACAGTCAGGTAAACAGGTAACCCATATCACTGCCTGCCTTGGAACCACCGGAACCATTATGGGCATTACTCAGAAAATGCGTGAAATTGCCCCGCATGTTCAATGCATAGGGATTGAGCCTTATCCAGGTCACAAAATTCAAGGTCTGAAAAATATGCAGGAGTCTTATCCTCCTGGCATTTATGACAAAAAAAATCTTGATATGGTTGCCAGTGTAAATGATGAAGATGCTTTTGCCATGTGCCGTGAACTGGCACGCAAGGAAGGGCTGTTTGTAGGCATGAGCTCAGGTGCTGCAATGGCAGGATCTCTCAAACTGTCAAAAGAAATATCACAGGGCTTTATTGTTACCATTTTCCCTGACAGTGGGGAAAGATATCTTAGTACGCCGCTTTTTAAGGTTCCTGAAGAGGATGGAATTAAGTTTTTTGATCTTAAATCAAGAAAAAAGATTTCCTTTCAGGGAACTAAAAAAGCCCCTGTTTTGTTTACCATAGGTCCAAGGACAAATTTTCCCGATGATCCTGATTTCTGGAGAAGGGCGGTTTTTCTGGATGTTGTAAACCGTTATCTTTATTACAAAAAGCTGAAGCCTCACGCAGTTGCAATAATAGCAGACTTTGACGATACAACCCTTGAAGCTGTGAGATCCAGTGGCTCAAACCTGAAAAAATTCAGTCAGGATGTGGTCTGCCAATTAGAAAAGATCTCCCATCAGATGAATATGAGCCCGGGCTTCAATTATACTCCTGCGTCTGAATATCTTGATGAAGGAGTTCAAGTGTGCTCTAAGCTTTTATCCAAAGGTCTGGCTTATGAAAAGCTGCGGTCTGTATATTTTGATGTGGGAAGAGATGAAGACTATGGCGCTTTGGCTTCAGTTGATCCCAAAACTATAATTTCTGGAAAGACTGTTGATCTTGAGGATTATGTCAAAGACAGTCCCAGAGATTTTACTTTATTAAAAAGGGCCAGTCTCAAGGATCTCAAAGAGGATAATGTTCTCAAAACAAGATGGGGTAATGTCAGGCCTTCCTGGTATCTTCAAATGGCTTCCTCTGTTTGTGGTGATCATCTGGATCTGGTACTTGCCGGTGAAACCCATTTCTTCCCTCACTTAGATAATTTGAAAAGTATCTGGAAGGGGTCATCAGGCCTGATGCCTCAATGCTGGATAGTTGCCCAGTCGGTAAAGTCAGAACCTGGAGGAAAGGAACTGCCGGGCCTCGGTAGCCTGTCAAGTCATGAGGTTGGCTTCCATGCTCTGCGCATCTGGCTTTTGTCTGTTTCATACCATAAGACTCTTTTATACTCAGAAAAAAACCTGGCCATGTGGACCAAAAACTGGCATAGAATCCAGGATTTGTTTGCGTCTTTGAAAGTAGGTAGTTTTGTTGAAGAGGATGTTTCAAGTGATGAGGTGGAAAATCTTTGTGAGGATCTCCAAAACAGTCTTTTCAAGGCTGTTGATGATGATCTGTCTTTATACAGATTCTGGCCAGTGCTTTTTTCTTTCAGCAAGAATATTCGCAGGCTGGCTGATGAGAAGAAGATGGGAAGCAATCAGGCCCAGGTATGCATCAAGGCTTTGAAAATGGTTGACTGCATTCTGGGTATTCTGGATTGGAATAATCTTCCCCTTGCCAAAAGCGAATATCCTTTAGAACTAACTGAATTGTTTGAACAAAGGGACAGGGCAAGGAAGGAAAAAGATTACCAGTTGGCAGATGATCTGAGGAAAAAAATTCTTAGTAT
>PWPY01000184.1 GCA_003558575.1 Desulfonatronovibrio sp. | reverse complement strand
GACACCGCCTCCCGGCGCATCTTCCCAGCCCAGACCTGGTCTTTGAGAGCCTCGCTGGCTGCAGCTGCACCAGCCTGATTGATATTGTTCCATATCCTATGCCCAGCCATTGCCCTGAGAACCTCAGGCTGTCCAAGGCAATATCCGATCCTTAATCCGGCAAGGCCATATATCTTGGAAAAAGTCCTGATGACAATTATGTTGGGTGTGCCTTCACGCACGTAATCAACGCAGCTGAAAAACTTTTTATCCACATATTCTGCGTAGGCTTCATCCACCACAATGATCACCTGGGATGGAATCTGACGAATGAAATCCATCAGCTCGTTTTTGTGTAGTATGTTTCCGGTGGGATTGCATGGATTGCATACATAGACCATCCCAATATCTCTACCAGAATAGACCGCATCAAGCATTCTTTGCAGATCATGGCCTTTGTCCCGGTCTTTGGCTGGTATTGCAACTGGTCTGATCAGACGCAGTCCTGCAAAGTAGTCTATAGCCTCGTACACTGGTTCGCTTATGACCGGGGGTCTGGCAGATGAACAAAAAACATCCGCAACGATCTTTAAAAGCTCAATACCTCCACACCCCAGCAGGACCTGCTCAGGCTTTACTTTATAAAAATCAGCCAGATCCCTGGTTAGGCCATCCCTTTCCTCCCTGGCGTAGCGATTTGCAGAATCCATGACTGCCCTGGACCCGGCTTCCAAAGCCTGTCTGGATGGACCAAAAGGGTTTTCATTGCTGTTCAGGTAAATTGGAAAAGGACAAGTTCCTGGAAGGACAGGTTCCTTTTCTACTATTGCAGCAACCCGGCCCTGACCAGAGACACATCCGGTCAGGACGGACATTCCTGCTCCTCCTGCCAGAGTCATAAACTCTCTTCGGCGAAGATGCATGATATACTCCTTATTTTTTATTCCGGTCGCTGCTTTATAGCGCTGTAACGCAACCCATTATCTGAACAGAATGATTGTCAATGTAATTTTCCAGCATTACTGTCATTGCAAGCATTTGAAGGCTGCGAGGCAATCTCATGCATAATTTAATGAGAGTACCTCGCTTTGCTCACAATAACAGGAAAAATCGTTCAGCTCTATTTTCCGGTCCCGGTAAAAAGCCGCATCTGGGTCTGCATGGTCCATTGTCCGTCAGCACTGAGCCCATTGGAACCCTGAAAGTTCTGAAGAGCTCCTCTGGAGCCAGGCCCCCAAAGACCATCTATGGCCATGTTGTAAAACCCCAGTTCCGCAAGCCTGGTCTGGATCACTGTGGCATCACTTCTGTTGGAAGTATCCAGGAACACCCTGCCCTGGGCTAAGGGGCCTTCCTGAACAGTGGTCTGTGCCGCTTCCCTGACGGTTCTGGCCTCTTGATGGACCGAGCCAGTTTCATAATTTTTTTCTGAAGTAAAAAGGCCCACAAGGACCCTTTCATGGCCGTCAGGCAGGACTCCCCTTGCCGGTCTGTAATAAGTCTTGGCATAGAACACATCCCGGTCAATAGCAAAGTTGCCGCCAAATATGGCCACCCGCCACCCGCTGAAATCTTTATATACTGGACGAGCTACTGACTGAGATCCATGCAGTGTTTCAGTAACAATCACTTCCAGGTCAGAATCAGGAGTAATCCGGTCCATGACAAAAATTACCATAAAATTATCTTGTCTTTGTCTTGCTGGTGCACTCCTAAGTCGCTGAAAAAAAGTCATTTGCTTCATTTCTTCATGCATTCTCCGCTCTTCAGCTGTGGGAGTCATGCTGTGAGAAGCTGATACTACATGTGAGTAAAACTTTTCAAAATCCGGACGCTGATCAACAATTCTTTTCAACTCCCCAGCTTCAATGATGAATGCCTGGGTATTGGGAAAGACAGGCGGAACCGGCCTGACCACTGACTGCGTGATCACGATGCTGTTTCTGGTTAGCTCGTATTGGGCATCATACTCAACCATAGTCCTTCTGCCGAGAGAGTCAGCAAACATCATCACGCCAAGCACCGTGTTACGATAATGGTTCTGACCAATCTGATTCTCCTGAAAGTCAAGCACTGTCAGATCCGTCACAGCAAACCCTTCATAATTAAATGTAGCGTCAGGTGTATAATGGATGCCAGCCGGATCAAAACTGACACCAGGTATACCCTGTTGATTTTTGCGCATTCTCTGGACTATGGCCCCTGCAACTATGCGGATATCTGCTGGAACAGCTTCTTCGCTGACAGTTTCAAGGGGGGGAACCTGGACTTCGAATGGAGGTCTTTCATAGATCGACCTGGTCTGCTGAAAGTGCTCCTGGGCCTTGCACCCAGATAAAACCTGGAGTCCCAAAAACATAACCATCGCTAAATATATAATCTTTTTCATAACCGCTCCTTAATCCTTAACGGAAAACATCATGACCTGATGAAGGCATCCCCATTCTTCCTGTATCTACTCTACTTGCCTCCTGTGCAGCTGTTCCGATATTTTGAGAAGGAGCCTGAGCACCATTATTCACTGCATGATCAGCCAGCCGAGTAACTCCCTCACTTACTAGAAG
>PWPY01000289.1 GCA_003558575.1 Desulfonatronovibrio sp. | reverse complement strand
GTATTCCATGGCCTTAAGGGTAGATTCAGCTCCTTCTGTGGTCAGGGAACTGACCATAATTACAGGCCGGGGCATTTCCATCATTATATGCCTGAGGGCGGTAAGACCGTCCATGACAGGCATCTCGATATCCATTGTCACCACATCGGGATTTAGCTTGCGCACCAGATCAAGCCCCTCCTGCCCGTTGCGCGCAATTCCCACAACATCTATTTCAGGATGTTTTTTAAGCATTGTGCTGATTGCTTTGCGCATGAAGGCAGAATCATCAACAACTACCACCTTGATATTGGTACTCATAATATTTCCATGGATACTTATAACTTGAAAGTTAATAGTTTAACAGAGTGAAAAAATCCTTACAAACAGATTGTTCAAAAATTCCAAACAACAGTCCGGCACCCACTTTAGCAGGTATTATCCCGGCACAAGTCTTTACTGATATCTAAAGTGGGTGCCGGATAAAGAGCAAAAAAAGCTATCCAGACACGTCCTGTGTCCGGACCCCTTACGGGCTGTGGCTTCGCCACATTTTCGATTTGCCGTCCTGGCAATCGAATCAAAGTCGCAGCGTATCTAACATACGTAAGAGTTTGAACCTTTTTGTAGCAACGCAGCAATTGGGAGATTTTCAGGGTAAAAAGACTCCCTCGTAATGACACCTGACAGCCACAGACGAGGCTACTCAACACCTGTCATTACGAGGGAGCGAAGCGGGTGAAGCAACCTGTATGGTAAAAACATAGCTCTCTGAATTTATTGCCCATTCGCTTTAAATTACTTGCAAGATTCAAGTTGCTTTTCACAGCTTATCCATTAACTTGAATGGCTTAACATCAATATCCTGCTGAATGCTTTCAAAACCCTCATCACTTACAAGCTTGACCCACTTCTCCACCAGATCTGTTTCCCACTGAGACCCGCTGCCGCTCAAAAGAATATCCCTGGCCTTTTCCCAGGGAAGGGCCTTGCGGTAAGCCCGGTCTGAAGTCATGGCCTCAAAAGCATCCACCACGCTGATAACTTTGGCCAGAAAGGGAACCTGGCCATCTCCAATGCCTTCAGGATATCCTTTGCCATCTATTCGTTCATGATGGTGGTAAACAATGGGCAGAATTTCTTTTAAAGACCACACCTGGGAAAGAATGTCCCTGGCAATGGCCGGATGGGATTTCATTACCTCAAACTCTTCATCATCAAGCTTAGAGGGCTTGTTTAAAATATGGTCAGGAATACCAATCTTGCCGATATCATGCAGCACACCTGCTGTATACAGCAGATCCATCTCCTCGGAATCTAACCTGAGAAAACCTCCCAATTTGACCGCATACAGGGCGACCCGTTCAGAATGCCCTTTGGTATAATAATCCTTGGCTTCAACTGCCTTGGCATACGAGCGGATGATGTTTATATTCTGGTCACGTATCCTGCTGTACATTTTGGCATTTTGAATGGCTGTAGCCACATGGGCGGCAAACACACTGAGCAGCTGAACCTCGTCAGTGGTGAAAAACTTTTTGTCCTTTCTAAGCAGAACAATTGCTCCAACTTTTTTCATCTGGGAAAGAAGAGGAACAATAAGCATGGAATATGGAAATTCCTGGTCAGAAAATACAGGCTCATCACTGGCATTGGAGGGGTCTAAAAGAAAAGACTTGTTCTTTTCAAGGGATTCTTCAGCCAACTTCTGGACCTTGGAAAACAGATCCGGGTCTTCACGAAAAAGCCTGCCTCTGACAACTGATTTGGTAAGAGCAGTCCTGTCATCTCTGCGCATAAAAAGCACTGCGCTGTCAGGTAAAAAGTTTCTCTGTACCTGGAGCACAAACTCATAGCATATGGATTTTAGATCAAGCTGACTGTTCAAGGCGTTGCTGAGGTTAAGCATGCGGACAATATTACTGAGCCTTGCCCTGTCCATCCTGGCGCTTCTGTCTCTGACTACCTTACTGACCTTGACCAGAAGGTGGTTAATATTAAAAGGTTTAGGCAAATAATCAGCTGCACCTTTTTTCATGCACTCCACAGCGGTTTCAATGGTGGCAAATCCGGTCATTACCAGAAAATCTATATCCAGTTTCTTATTTCTGATTTGCTCCAACAGCTCAAGCCCGTTCATTACGGGCATCCTGAGGTCAGAAATAATCATATCTATGTCTTCATTGGCTGCTATAACTTCCAGGGCATTCTGACCGTCTTCAGCCTGAAGGACCTGATAGCCTTCGTCCCTTAAAGCATCCTTACAGATTTCCCGCAGACTTTCCTCATCATCCACCACCAGAATCTTTATGGATTCATTCTTAATTTCCATAATTACCCTTAATGCAAATTTTGAATATTATTGAATTTCACCTGAACAGTTAGCTAAAAAATTCCAAGCAATAGTCCAGAGTCAATTTCATTTTCTTACTTTTTAACACTGAACATTGAGCTTTGAACTCAACCTGTATCGACGCAGCAATTGGGAGATTTTCAACATCCAGTTAAGTACAGTGTTGCATTTTTAAAAACTCTGAGCTAAAAGCTGCATTTCTTGCGGGATGTGGCTCAG
>PWPY01000235.1 GCA_003558575.1 Desulfonatronovibrio sp. | reverse complement strand
TCTGTTTTGGTCCTGTTACTCAGGGAGACTGTCAGGCATCCTGTCTCAATGTGAATATTCCCTGTCGTGGATGTGGGGGACCAATTCCCGGAGTCAAGGATTACGGGGCAAGGTGTGCTTCAATGATTGCTTCCAGTCTTAAGGATGACCAGACTGCGGAAAAGTTTGTGAGCAAGTTCAATGATATGGCAAAATTTTGCTATCGCTATTCTTACTCAGCAGGAATACTTAACCAGAAGCTGACCCCTGGCCGTAAAAATTAGCCCGGAGGTAGTAAGCATGAGTAAAATCTCGGCTTTCCTGAAAAAAGTCGTTGGGATGCAAGATAAAGGAGAATCAAAAGTGAAAAAAATAGAAATTAATCCTATGACCCGCTTAGAGGGGCACGGAAAGATCGCCATTTTTCTTGATGATAATGGCAATGTTGACGATGCCTTTTTCCAGACAGTGGAATTTCGCGGGTATGAAAAGTTTTTGCAGGGCATGCCCATTGAAGAAGTGCCAAGGACAGTGTCAACCGTCTGCGGTGTCTGCAGGGCAGTACATTTCCTGTGTGCCATGAAGGCTTCGGATGATGTTTATGGCGTAACTCCACCAACAACAGGCAGAAAACTGCGTGAACTTTTTTACAGTGCCCATACTGTGGAAGATCATACAGCAGTGCTTTATGCCCTTGGCTTTCCTGACTTTGTTGTGGGGCCTGATGCGCCTCCTGGAGAAAGAAATCTTGTGGGGCTGATCAAAGCTGTTGGTGCTGAAACCGGAAGACTGGTTCTGCGCAAACGCGGACTGGCTGTAAAGATATTTGAGCTTCTTGGAGGCAAGCCCAACCATCCCGTATCTGCCCTTCCTGGCGGCTGGTCCAAAAGGATCAACGAAGATGAACGGGCCCAGATTGAAAAGTGGGCTGAAGAGCTTGTAGAACTTGGCAAGTTGACCCTGCAGGTATTTGAGGATGTTGTCCTGAAAAATCCAAAGTATATGGAGCTGGTTACCGGTGACATGTTCAAGGTGGATGTGGGCTACATTGCTACGGTGGATGAACAGAATAAAATGGCCTTTTATGATGGAACCCAAAAGGCCATTGATGCCAGGGGCAATGTTGTAGGCACATTCAAGGGCAAGGAATATCTGGATTTCATATCTGAAAGGGTTCTGCCCTGGTCATATCTCAAGTTCCCTTACAATAAAAAGCTTGGAGCGTGGGACGGAATCAAAAGCGGCCCTGATACCAATATCTATTGCGTAGGACCTCTGGCCAGAATGAATGTTGCCGAAGGAATCAGCACTCCCTTAGCCCAGGAACATTTTGAAAAATTCCACAATACTTTTGGCGCCAAACCTGTACATTATATCCTTGGCTATCATTGGGCCAGGGCAATAGAAGTACTTGCTGCTGCAGAAAAGTGTCTGGAGCTTTCAAGAGATCCGGAAATTACCGGTACTGACACCTGGAACCAGCCAACATCGTGTACTAAAGAAGGTGTGGGCATTCTTGAAGCCAATAGAGGGGTTTTGATTCATCATTATGTTACCGATGATAACGGGATTGTTGAAAATGCCAACCTTGTGGTGGCCACTACCCACAACAACGCTCCTATTAACCTGGCTGTAAAGACTGCTGCCAAACACTTTATTAAAGACGGAAATGTAACTGAAGGACTTCTCAATCATGTGGAAATGGCGTTCAGGCCCTATGATCTGTGCCTGGCCTGCGCCACCCATACTGTAACCGGTGGGCAGATGCCTATGGAAGTAAACATCTACAACAGTAAAGGTGATCTGAACAGACAGATCAAAAACTTCTAATGCAAACAGTCTGTAGTTAAATGATATGTGCGGGGAGCATACAGCCCCCCGCACGTTTTTCGAGTTACTTTAAACGTATATGTAATGAATTCAGAGCATTATGGTTTTGCCATACAGATTGCTTCGGTCGCTTAGGCTCCCTCGCAATGACAGATTAGGCGTAACCAATGCTGTGGCTGTCAGGTGTCATTGCGAGAGAGTCTTCGAGCGCGGCAATCTCGCTCAGTTGAGGTCATTTCAAGTTATTTGTCGTTTGGGACCCGGGCCTTCTCGCTAAGACCTTCAATTCTTAACACTTAACACTTAAAACCTAAAACTTAAAACCTAAAACTTTTCTTATGACTAACAAAACCATTGTCATGGGCATAGGCAACCCTCTGCTTCAGGATGACCGGGCAGGGCTTGAAGTGGTCCAGCGTATTGCCCGCATGAATCTGCCAGTTGATACTGAAGAACTTTATACTGTCGGCTTTGATGTCATGGACAAGCTCATGGGTTATGAGCAGGCGTTTGTTGTGGATTCCTGTTGCCTGGGACAC
Organism: Desulfonatronovibrio sp.; assembly: GCA_003558575.1. Classification (GTDB taxonomy): domain Bacteria; phylum Desulfobacterota; class Desulfovibrionia; order Desulfovibrionales; family Desulfonatronovibrionaceae; genus Desulfonatronovibrio. Next base: position 211 of record PWPY01000235.1, on the reverse strand, counting down.
AAGCCCGGAACCATACTTCATGTAAGCATTGATGATATTTTTTCTTCCAAGGAGCTGACCAATTCCCATGCAGTGACTCTTGGAGCCACCCTAAAGACCGGGTACGAACTTTTCAGTGATGAAATGCCAAAAGAGCTGATCATCATTCTCATTGAGATAGAAAAAATTGAGGAATTTACCGACGTGATGTGCCCTTCAGTTGAAAAGGCGG
>PWPY01000252.1 GCA_003558575.1 Desulfonatronovibrio sp. | reverse complement strand
GGGCCTGTGGATAGAATCATGCCATAAGGTTTGTGAATAATTGAGTCAATTTTTTTTAGAGCTGCCTTGTTCATCCCCAGTTGATCCAGTGTATAAACACCAGCACTCATATCCAGGATTCGCATGACCACATTTTCCCCATAAATGGTTGGCAGACAGGATACCCTGACATTTACCTCTCTTCCATCCATATTTACTGTAAACCTGCCGTCCTGGGGAACCCTGGTTACTGAAATGTCCATTCTGGACAGGATCTTGATCCTGGAGACAATGGAAGGCATCATTTTTTTGGAAGGGGCAGGCACATCCTTGAGTTTTCCATCTACCCGGAATCTTATCTGAACACGTTCTTTTTCAGGACTGATATGGATATCACTGGCCTTTTCTGAGACAGCCTGGGCAATAATGGAGTTTACCAGACGGATTATGGGGGCCTGATCAGCCTGACTTTCCAGTTCATTTACATTTAAATCCTGATAGTCAGTCAGATCAGAATCATCCCCGGTTGTAATATTTTCTACACTTTCCAGAATATCATCAAGCCCCTGATACATGCCGTAAACAGAGGTAAAAAGCTGTGTGAATTCAGCTTCAGTGCATACAACAGGCTCAACTTCCCGGTCTGTGAAAATTTCCAGGCTGTCTAAGGCGTCAATATCTAAGGGATCGTTCATGGCAACAACCAGGACTCTACCTCGGAAATACAAAGGAACAGCCTCGTTTTTTCTGGCTGTATCTGCTGGAAGAAATTGGGCCATGCCCATGTCTACAGGGTGTTTATCCGGGCTATATCTCGGTATTCTGAGCTGTCTGCTCAAAGTGTTGATAATATCTTCTTCCTTGCAATAATCATTGCGGATGAGATATTGACCCAGCTTTAGCTTGGAATTTTTCTTGTCTTCAAGAGCTGATTGCAGCTGTTCTTCACTTAAAAGGCCCTCATTGACCAGCATTTCACCAAGACGAATTTTTTTACGCATAATAGTTCCTGTTCAGCACTCTCTTCAATACAATATCAAGACTTTGTCAGCTAATTCCAGAATATGAGAATCGCCGGCTATCTGGGAGGGCATGGTTTTCAGCTCAGCATAAGCCTCATCCATTGTGGCAAAGCTTCTGGGCCAGGCAATGGAAAACAAAAGTTCAGAATCTGATTTGAGATAAGAAAGAAGCCTGAGCCTTGTACCGTCTTTGCTGATCAGTTCAGAGTAGGCATCTTCCAGGTCTGTATATGTATTGGTAATTATCCAGTATGCTTCCTCAGGGGCTCGTTGTCTGCTGCCATTTACAGGAAGAAAAACACGCAAGCCCTCATAGAGGTTATTCATATTCTGGATATGAGGGTTAAATGATCCAATATGGTTGGTAAGAGATGTTGTTGCTCTGCCATAAACCCGCTGCTGGATGTTCCAGAGGTTTTCATTTCTGCGTACCCGGATTTTTCCCAGTTCATCAGGTATGTTTATGCCTTCAGCTTGTAGTTTGGCAGTTTCAGTATGTTCGTTATCATACACTTCCTGATCAACAGAAGATGTATCATCAGCTTCAGGTATATCTTGCCGGGCATTTTCCTGAAGATCCATCTGCTCATTTTCAATGGTGACAAAGCCAGCCTCAACTTCAGATAAGGGACTTAATCTCATGCGGACCTGGGTTGAGGAGATCTGGCTCTCAGGAGTAGCAGAAGGATCCTGGAGGCTGGTAATAGTATTATGTATCTGCGGCGAAAAAATGTATCCAGCAAAGAAAACAAGTAATACCAAAGTAAGAGCAGCAGCTGAAACATACCATCTTTTAAAAATCGAAGGTCTGGGAGCTCCAGGAAGGTTTTTCACAGTCCTTTTTACCATGGATGAGGTGATTTTATATTTATTAAGAACTATTACCAGAAGCATGATCAGGTGGCAGAGGTTCATGATCCTTCTGGGGTGCCCCTGAGTGATTTTGTGCAGGGTTTTAATTGCTCCTTTTGTGAATCGGATTTTGGGCCTGCGGGATGATTTATAATTTGAAGCCTTATCAATGCGAAAGTTGATCAGGTTTTCTGTTTCTTCAATGCTAAGGGGGGTAATACGACAAAAGCAGCTTATTCTGTCTTTGAAATTAGGGTTGGCATTGAGGGTCTGGTAGAATTCATTCTGGGCAAAAATGACTATCTGCAGCAGTTTTTCATTGTTTGTTTCGTAGTTGAGGAGTTCACGCAGGATTTCAAGGCATTGGGATGAAATTTTTTGTCCCTCATCTATAATAAGGACAATGTTTTTGCCCTGTTTAACAGCTTTTTGAAAAAGATGATTTTTCAGTTGTTCTTTATATGCTGCTTCAGAAGAGGGGGGACGCTCAGTGGGAGGAGGTTTTCTAAAGATTTTGTTTAGATGCCCCAGCATTTCCAGGGAACCCATGAATGTGGGATCCATTATCAGGCAGGTTTCAATATCAGGATCATCATTGAGATCGCGAATAAGTCTGCGGCAGAGAGTGGTTTTCCCAGCCCCTACCTGTCCCATTACTACATTCAGACCACGTTTGAGGCGGACAGATATTTCCAGTTTCTGCAGG
>PWPY01000359.1 GCA_003558575.1 Desulfonatronovibrio sp. | reverse complement strand
TTTTACTTTGACGTATCAGGTCGCTTTTTTTGAAAAACTGGGATTTGTAGAAATTTCCAAGGATGTTCTTCCTCAAAAGGTATGGGCTGACTGCCTGCGTTGTCCTAAATTCCCTGACTGTGATGAAATCGCCATGCTCATGGAGATGTAGCAACGTGTTGAAAAATCATTATTAGTCAGTCTGATAACCCTTAGAACCAGGATGCTGCTATGAAAAAAAAAGAGATTATTTCCGGAGAAGCCATTCAGAAAAGAATAAGGGAAATGGGAAATGAAATTTCCCGTGATTTCCAGGGTAAACCCCTCATCACGGTTTGCGTGCTCAAAGGTGCTTTTATTTTTTATGCCGATCTCATCAGATCTCTGTCAATGGATCCGGAAATGGATTTTGTCCGTATGTCCAGTTATGGCCAGCAAACATTTTCATCCGGTAAGGTACATTTTTCCAAAGACATGGAGTTATCCATCAAGGACAAACACGTCATAATTGTTGAAGACATTGTGGATACAGGGAAGTCCATATCCTACTTGAGTCGTGTTCTGGAAGCCAGAGGACCTCTTTCCATAAAAATATGTGCTCTTATTGACAAACATGAAAGAAGAGAAATCCCGGTAAAAGTAGACTATGCCGGTTTTGTCTTGCAAAAGGGGTTTATTGTGGGTTACGGTCTTGATTATGCGGAAAAATACAGAAATCTGTCCGGCATTTACGAGCTGACTCCAGAGGAATAAAACACCGGACATTTAACCGGAGATTTGCCATGATAGTCCAATGTCCCAATTGCAGTACCAAATACAACTTTGATGAATCCAAGTTCAAAGACGAAGTTAAGGTGCGCTGCACAAAGTGCGAACATGTCTTTAAGCTTTCAACATTTAGTGATGATGACGACTTTTTTGATGACTTTTCCCTTGGAGACAAAAAATCTGCTCCCAGGAAAAATCCTGAGGAACCCCAATGGGACCCAGATGACATGAACGTGGATATTGCTCCGTCCTCTGATCCCAAAGGAGACCGGCGCAAAAAAATCAGGACCATCGCCATAGGCCTTTCAGCCTTAGTTGCCCTTACTCTTATTATTGTTTTTGTAGTCCCCAATATGGGCAATAATTTGAATATTCCTTTTCTAACCCCGGACCAGGAAGACGAAGACACACTCAGACAGACGGAATTTACAGAAGAAGACGTTAAAGACATCACTCTGGACAATATACGCCAGTATTTTGTAAGCAATGACAAGATCGGACAGCTGTTTGTCATTGAAGGACAGGCTGTTAACAACTTTGACCACCCCAAGTCCATGATCAAACTCAAGGCGTCACTTTATGATGCCTCAGGCAACGCCATAGTGGAAAAAGACTTCCTCTGCGGCAATGTAGCATCACTCTTTCAGCTTCAAGTATCTTCAGAAGAAGAACTGGAATCAACACTTCAGGCCCGCCTGGGCATTCTCACCACCAATAAGCATGTTGAACCAGGCAGCTATACTCCATTCATGGTTGTATTTTATAATCCTCCAGAAGAAGTTCAGGAGTTTGGCCTGGAGGTTATTGAGGCCCATGACCCGGTTTAACTTCCCATGAAATCTAAGACCACTTATGTCTGTACCTTCTGCAGGGCCCAGACTCCTCGATGGCAGGGCCAGTGTCCCAAGTGTGGAGAATGGAACAGCCTTGAGCAGCGAAACCTGGAACAAAAGATTTCCGCACAGACCGATCCGGAAAATATCCCCCAGGACATTAAAGAAGTACGTACAAAGTCGGCTGAATTTCTATCAACACAAATGCCCGAGCTTGATGAACTTCTTGGAGGAGGTATTGTTCCCGGTTCAGTCATTCTTCTCGGCGGAGAGCCAGGAATCGGCAAATCCACTTTTTTGCTCCAGCTATGTTCAGCCATTGCCAGAACTGCCCGGGGATCTTTGTATGTAAGCGGTGAAGAATCCCTTTCCCAGATCAGATCCAGAGCCCACAGACTTGATCTTCTTGACAGTGGGACCATGGCCATTTCCACCAATTCCTTAGAAGATATCCTCTGGGCTTTTGACTCTGCAGACAAGTCTGATCTAATTATTGTGGATTCAGTGCAGACCATAAGCAGCAACGCTCTGGACTCCATTCCAGGAACTCCGTCCCAAATTAGAACCGTATCCTCTCGCCTTATTCAAAAAGCCAAAGAAACAGATACCTGCGTCATTCTGGTGGGACATGTTACCAAAGACGGACAAATTGCCGGCCCCAAGCTCCTTGAACATATGGTTGATACTGTTCTCTACCTTGAAGGAGACAAAGAACATCTGTTCAGAATCTTAAGGGTAGTAAAAAATAGATTTGGCCCGGCCAATGAGCTGGTCATGTTTGAAATGAGCAGTAATGGCTTGAACATTGTCAAAGACCCTTCCACTTTTTTCCTCCAGGCCAGAGATCCCGAACTCAGCGGATCTGCCGTTGTCATGGCTGTTGACGGCCAGAAGCCTTTTGCCGTGGAGGTACAGGCCCTGGCAAGCTCCAGTTTTCTGGCCATTCCCAGGCGAACTGCCCTGGGTTTTGACCTGAATCGTCTTCATCTGCTTTTGGCTGTAATGGAAAAAAAACTGAGGGTAAACATGGCCCAGTCTGATATCTACACCAAAATCGGAGGGGGGCTGAGGCTGACCGATCCTGGCATGGACCTGGGTCTGGTGGCTGCTGCTCTTTCTTCTTTTCAAAACATAAGCCTGCCTGAAAGATCTGTTTTCTGGGGGGAAGTTGATTTAAACGGTCAAATCAGACCTGTGCTTGGTCATGACCTGAGAATGAAACAGGCACAGAAACTGGGCTATAAGCCCATCATATGCCCCAGATCAGGATCATGGGATACCGGGCTTGGAACAATCATGGACCTGCAGAATATGCTTTTCAGCTGACTTTGATAATATCCTGTTAGATTCTTTTTCTCTTCTTAAGCCAGGCCAGAAGGCGGGGTTCATAACCCTGACCTTTGGGATGGTAAAACTTTTTCCCTTTAAGCTCTCCAGGCAAATAATCCTGGGCTATCCATGATTCAGGATAAGCATGAGGATATTTATAGCCCTGTCCGTACCCCCACTCTTTGTGCAGACTGGTGGACGGATTTCTCAAGTGCAGAGGGACAGGCTTTCTTCCGTTTAAACGGATTTCTTTCTGTGCTGTCAGGTATGCGGCATATGTGGAATTGGACTTGGGAGCCAGAGCCAGATAAACAACGGTTTCAGATAAGGGAATAAACCCTTCAGGCATGCCCACAAACTCCACTGCATGCTGACAGGATACCGCCATAGGCAGAGCCATGGGTTCTGCAAGGCCAATGTCCTCTGAGGCGGAAAGGATGAGCCTTCGACAGACGAATTTGGGATCCTCGCCTGACTCAAGCAGACAGGCAAGATAATAAAGAGCAGCATCAGGATCACTGCCTCTGATGGATTTAATCAGTGCCGATGCCAGTTCATAATGGGAATCTCCTCCCCGGTCTCCACGGATTACTGCGTCAGGCAGAGCCATTTTCAACTTGTCCGGTTCCATATTGTCGGGATCAAGATCGCGCACGTACTCCAGAAGGTTGAGAAATGTCCTGGCATCTCCACCAGCCAGTGAGGCTAACATTTCCAAACTTTTTTCAGGAATGACTGTTTCAAAATCAGCCTGTGCCCTTTGGGCTATTTCCATCAGCTCTGACTGACTCAGAGCTCTGAGCCTGATTACATTCATCCTTGATAAAAGCTGGCGGGTTACGCTGAAGGAGGGGTTTTCAGTAGTGGTTCCCAGAAGGACTATCTCGCCGGTCTCAAGCAAAGGAAGGAAAAAATCCTGCTGTGCTTTGGAGAACCGGTGAAGTTCATCTAAGATAAGGATATCCGTATCTAAAATCTTTTTCCTGAGCTCGCTCAGACCAACCTCAGGCGCACTGAGCCTGACAAACTTTTTATCCTGTCCCCTGGCAATGATCATGGCCAGGGTAGATTTTCCGCATCCAGGAGGGCCAAAGAACAGAGTGCTTTGAAGTCTTTTCCCCAGAACCATAGCCTTGATCCTGGTCTTAAGGTGATCCTGTCCTACAAATTCTTCAATGCTTCCTGGACGTATCTGTTCGGCAAGGGGTTTATGCATATTCTGTAATATATAATGGGCTTCTTTGCGCTCTATTCCTTTTCAGCCTCTTTTATGGCCTTGGTCAGCTTGGCCTGGTCATCTTTAAAAAGCTTGTAATTTAAGGAATCTTCTAAGGCCTGACGGCTGGCTTCAATAATATTAAAAGACACACCAACAGTAACCCATTGTGCTGAGTGATCTGCTGACTCAATGAGTACTTTTACTCTGGAAGCAGTTCCTGAGAAATTATTGGTATTGTTAATGGAAAACACCCTCACCTTGAAATCTACAAGGTGCATTTCTGACAAAGAAGGATAAAATTTTTCCAAGGCCTTGCGCAGAGAATTATCCAGAGCATTTACCGGACCTTTTCCTGCAGCTGCAGTATGCTCAAGCATCCCACCCACCCTGACCATTACAGTGGCCTCGGAAACTGGCTCTTCTTCATGACCTCTTTTGGATTCCAGAACCCGATAAGAATCTAAGGAAAAATATTTTCTGGCCCGACCAAGGGTTCTGTTAAGAAGTAGCTCAAAGGAAGCCTCTGCTGCAGAATATTCATAGCCCTGGCTCTCCAGATTTTTGAGTTTGGACAGAAGATCCAACACAAAAGGATCATCCTTGTCTAAGTGAAACCCGTATCTTTTGGCTTTAAACAGAATATTGCTCTGCCCTGCCAGATCTGAAAGAAGTATGCGCTGTTTGTTGCCCACAACTTCAGGCACAATATGTTCGTATGTCCGGGCGTTACGACGTACTGCGCTGACATGTATTCCACCTTTATGGGCAAAGGCAGACCTGCCTACAAAAGGTTGGCGGTGAAATGCGCCAATATTGGCTATCTCAGCAACATAATACGCTGCTGAGGTCAGCAGACTGAGATTTTCTTCGGGTATACATGTTATTCCCATTTTCAACTGAAGACAGGGTATGATTGAACATAAATTCGCATTGCCACATCTTTCACCATAGCCATTCATGGTTCCCTGTACCTGAACAGCACCCATATCCGCAGCAATGAGAGTATTGGCCACAGCCAGTTCAGAATCGTTGTGGGTATGAATTCCAAAAGGAATATTAGGAATTTCTTCCTTGACCTGGGTTAGAATTTCTTTGATTTCCATAGGAGTGGTGCCGCCATTGGTATCGCACAGCACAACCACTTCTGCCCCTCCATCCAATGCCTTTTTAAGACAGGTCAGAGCATATTCTTTATTGGCTTTGAATCCATCAAAAAAATGTTCAGCATCAAAAAAAAGTTCCTTAACCTTAGGCCTGAGGTAAGCCAGCGAATTATAGATAAGCTCAAGATTTCTTTCCAGAGTGGTTCTCAGGGCATCACGTACATGAACATCCCATGTTTTGCCGAATATGGTCACCACATCTGTTTCAGCATTGATCAAGGACTGGAGATTGGGATCACTCTCAGGAGTTCTTTTTGCTGGATGAGTGCTTCCAAAAGCAGTAATTTTTGCGTTTTTCAGAGCATAATTTTTGATCTCATGAAAAAATTTCTGATCTGTGGGATTAGAAGCCGGCCATCCGCCTTCAATATAATCTATCCCCAGTTCATCAAGCCTGCAGGCAATCCTTACCTTGTCCTCTGTTGAAAAATGAACATCCTCAGCCTGTGACCCATCCCTTAAAGTCGTATCATATACTTTTATTTCTTTCATCATTTCCTTCTGTACATTCAAAAATTCTGCAAAGCCAACTATATTGATGATAGGAACTGATCTCCAACATGGCGAACAGATACTTATAGCTTAATAACTCTCAAACTAACATTCCTTTCTTGGAGCTTCCTGATCCAGCCCAAAAGCCTCATGCAGAGTCCGGATGGCCAGCTCTGTGTATTTTTCTTCAATAAGGCATGAAATTTTAATTTCTGAAGTACTGATAATCATAATATTGATATTTTCATTCTTGAGTGCGGAAAATGCTATGGCTGCCACACCGGAATGATTGCGCATACCCACTCCAATTACAGTAACTTTGGCCACATCAACATCATGTAAAATAGCCTGAGCCCCGATATCGGCCTGGGCCTTTTTAAGTATATTCAAAGTGTCTTCAACATTGCCCTTGGGTACGGTAAAAGTCATATCTGTTTTACCTTCCCTGCTGGGGTTCTGAACAATCATGTCCACAACAATATTGGCCCGGGAAATAGGCTCAAATATCTTGGCTGCCACACCAGGTTCGTCATATACTCCTACCAGGGTTATCCGGGCCTGGTCTTTATCATAAGCTACACCAGAAACCATTGCCGCTTCCATGCTTTTATCCTCCTGAACAACTAAAGTCCCTGGTCCGTCACTGAACGTGGAACGAACATGAATGGGAACATTGTATTTTTTAGCAAATTCTACTGACCTGATCTGTAAAACCTTGGCCCCCATACTGGCCATTTCAAGCATTTCATCATAGGCTATTTTTTTAATTTTTCTGGCCTGAGGACAGATATTCGGGTCAGTTGTATACACTCCGTCAACATCCGTATAAATCTCACAGGTTTCAGCGTTAATGGCAGCTGCTAAGGCCACTGCTGATGTATCTGAACCGCCGCGACCCAGAGTGGTTATCCGCTGGCTGCAGTCACATCCCTGAAAACCTGCCACAACGAGGACATCATACTTCTCAAGAATTTCTTCAATGCGCTCGTTGTCAATATCAAGAATCCTGGCCTTTCCAAAACTTTTGTCCGTCTGTATAGGGACCTGAAATCCAAGAAGTGATCTGGCCTTCACACCGCAATCCTTAAGCAGCATGGCAAAAAGAGATACAGAGGTCTGCTCTCCTGTGGCCAGCAAAACATCCATCTCACAGGGATCAGGCCTGTGTGACCATTGCCTGGCCAGATCAATAAGACGGTTGGTTTCCCCTGACATGGCTGAAAGGACAACAATGACTTTATAACCTTTATCTAAGCTGATTAAAACCTTCTCCCTGACCTTATTCATACACTCAAGGTTGGCAACAGATGTCCCACCATATTTTTGAACCAGAACTCGCATCCGGAAACTCTCCCTTAAATAAATATTAAATAGTGCAGGCTAAGCCTGTATCTGAAAGTTTTTTATTTTTTCTTGGTAACTATTCACCACATACGTAAATGGCTATTCAATGGCACTGAATTCCGGCTTTCGCCGGTATGACGGTAAAGAGTAACAGCTTGCTTTAACCGTCACCCCGGACCAGATCCGGGGTCCAGGTCTTCTTGCTGGAACATGATGAATAGTTACTTTTCTTGCAGCAATCAATGTGTCAATCACTAAACGTTCACAATGCTGTGAGGTCAGATTGCAGGCTGTTCTCAATGTGTTTTGCCAGATCTCCAGTATCCCCGATGGCTTTAATTTCCGCCAGACGCCCTGATCGGTCAATCCTGAGATTAATAAACAATACATTATCCGGCACAGCCCACTCAGGCAGAAATTCACTCCACTCAACAAGAACCAGCCGTGTTCTGTCTAAAAGAATGTCTTCACTCTCGGGATCCATATTCCTGCCTTCCAGACGGTACAGATCAAAATGAGCGACCTCAGGCTCTACAGGATAAATATTCAGAATATTAAAACTTGGGCTGCTTACTTCTGAATCCTGTCCTCCAGGGAGTGCATTTACAATCCCCCTGATCATTGTGGTTTTGCCGGCACCAAGTTCCCCCTTAAACAAAATAGCCGGGTATATTCCTGACTCCTGAAACAATCTGGCCAGACCCTGACCAAAAGCCAGAGTCTTACTTTCATCACGTAGAAAGATTGAAAACAATTGATTATCCGGCTCTGCTATTTTGTATCTATTCACCATGTTTTTATCTTTAGCCTATGGGTCAGACTAAGGCATGGCCAACAACTACACTATTTCTTCTTCATAAGGGTTTTTAAGACATCAGCCTTGCCCACAACACCCACAAGCTTGCCATCTTCCACAACCGGAAGGGTATGATACTTCTTATTAACCATTATTTCTGCCAGATCTTCAAGGGGTGTATCTCTAAGAACAGAATTGGGGTTGGGAGTCATGGCATCTTCAACTTTGGCAGCTGCAATTTTTCTGATCTCTTTTTCCATCTTTGAAGAAGAGGACAGGGGCAACAGGCTGTCTAACAGGGTAAAAAGAGAAGGCAAAGGAATCTTTCTCTGCATGGCCACAAGATCACTCTGGCAGATTATGCCAACCAGTTCGTTTTTCTCATTAACTACAGGAATGCCATTGATGTTTTTTTCCAGCAGCAACTCAGCGGCTTCGGGAATTTCAGTGTCCGGCCTGACAACTATTGGATCTGTGCTCATTATATCCTGGGCAGTAATCATTATTATTTTCCTTGAATAGAATTGAATGTTCTTAAATGTAAGCTGTTTCTTTTTTTCAATGGCTGCATCCCGGCTAAAACAGTGACTCAGGGCAGCAAAACTCTTCCCTCTGTTTTGCCTTGGCCATGACCTCTGGCAAAACGTCTGCAATCTCTCTTGCTAAACTTCCCCTGAAAGGAAATTTTTCTTCCAAGTGCTTCCCGGCTAATCCATGCCAGTAAACCCCAACGTTGGCAGCATCAACCGCAGGCATATTCTGGCCCATGAGACTGCCTATGATACCGGACAGGACATCCCCTGACCCACCAACTGCAAGACTGGGCGTTGCAAAGGGAGACACATAAAAAGGTGACCCTGGAGTAGCAACAATGGTTCCTGCGCCTTTGAGCACTAAGCTTACTCCATATTTTTCTGTAAAGCTCCTGGCAAAACCTGTTCTGTTCTGGTTAATATCCTGAGCCGTGACATCAAAAAAACGGGCAAGTTCCCCTGGGTGCGGAGTGACAATCACCTCGCTTGTTCTGGAGAGTTCTTCAAGGCAGGTTGGGTCCCTACCCAGAAAATAAAGGGCATCAGCATCAAAAAGGACTTTGTCTGGAGCTTTCCGGACAAACGCTTTGATAAATTCCTGTGTTTCAGGCTCTCGGCCCATTCCCGGACCCACAATTACGCAATCGAAATTCTCCAACTTCGGTTCTAAATCCTTCATGAGATCTGCATGCCATGTTTCGTCCTCTCCCATAGGCATGACCATAATTTCAGGCCAGCCGAATCTGATATCTTTGGCCAAGGCACCAGGGCAGGCAATGGTCACAAGACCTGCGCCGGACCTTAAAGCACCCAGGGCGCTTAGAACAGCTGCCCCGGACAGACCTGTTGACCCGCCTATCACAAGCACATGGCCTGCATTTCCCTTATGCATTGTTTTACGTGGGAAAGGCAATTTCCCGAGAACCTGAATGTTGAGCCCAAAGTGCTGGGGAGGATTTTCACGCTTTATTTTTTTGGGAATTCCAATTTTACCAATGGACAGACACCCTGAATACTCCCTGGCCTCCGGCTGCATGAGCCCAAGCTTGGCTTCTTCAAAAGTAATGGTATCGTCTGCCTTTACAGCCACGGGGGAAGGCTCTCCTGTTATTCCGTTTATGCCCGAAGGAATATCCAAGGAGATGACATAGCTTTTTTTGCCAAGCTTGTTTATGGCCTTTACCCACTGCACGTATTCAGCTTTAAGAGTCCCGGAAAATCCAGTCCCCAAAAGTCCGTCAACAATAATGTCTACATCTTTGAGAAAATCCAGATTATACTCATGCAGATACATAAGGGGAATTTCAAGGGTTTTCACCAGCGACATATGGTATTTGGCTGCACCCTTGTATTCTTTCAGACGCTTGGAATGCAGGATCATTACCTTGACATCATGGTTCCAGAGATGCCTGGCCAGGGCAAAGGCGTCTCCACCATTGTTGCCGGAACCGGCAAAGACCAGGGCTGATCCTCCTCTGAAATTCTCAAATCTGTATTTAATTATATTTAAAGCTTCCCTGCTGGCATTTTCCATAAGAATCTCTGGAAGGATTCCCACTTCATCCATGGCTTTTTTGTCCCAAGATGCCATTTCTTCAGGTATAGGCAAGGGCAAATACATAACTACATCCCCCGATATTTTAACCAATTGTTTAAAAAGTCGTAACTGTTCACTACATTTTATCACTTTTGCTTAAAGCCTGCATCCTGATTGGTTTTCGCCATTGCTGCCTGTTTGACCAGCCCTGAGTCCGTTAGTCAAAAGCAAGAAATGGACACAGACTCTCGGCTACTTGAACAAATTACTGGTTTTGACTTACGGGCTCATGCTGGGAGTTTGCAGCAACA
>PWPY01000194.1 GCA_003558575.1 Desulfonatronovibrio sp. | reverse complement strand
GATTTGATCAGGGAACTCAGCAGGTTCATGGTTTGTATCCTTTTTTTATTTTGGAATTCGTTTTTTGTTTTCAGGGGCTTAGTTGTTTGAAAATGACTGCAGGCCAGGAGGATTTTCTCTTTCCCCTGGTAAAAGCCTCTCCGGTAAACAGATAACTACTTCCGGGTCAGCCGAAGTATCCTGTCATCTCCCTGGCGGGGCTTTCCCCGGCCGTCTAAATTGCTGGTCAATATGAAGAGGTCTCCATCTGGCCCGGTCACCACATCGCGCAGTCCTCCATAAGTTCCGCTGAAAGACCCGTCAGTGATTTTATAATTTCCAAAATTGGCATTTGCAGTAATTGGTTTTATTTGTATTCCAAAAGCCTTTCCATGTTTTACGGGCATATTTCTGGTCATTAACGAAGTCCCTTTGGTAAGTAGTTCATGAATCTTTTTCTGTTTTTATACTGATAGGATAAATCAACATCAACAAGGCCCATTTTTATTAAATGGGCATTTAGAAAAGTTTTATTTTTAAGATACACATATGCCATTAAGTTGTTATTATCATCGTGTTTGATTTCATCAAATTTTAAGAAAATCTTTTGTCCTCTAGTTTTAACTTCCAAGAATTCAATTGCTTCCCCGTTAATTTCTTCTTTCTCTTTTATTCCTATAAGTCTTACAATCAGATTATTGTTCAACTTAATCAGTTCAGGGCTAATGATTTTTTGTATGGAGTGATAATTTTCCCTATCTTGGGAACCATTTTTGTCTATCTTTGATCCAAATTGTAACTTTTTGGGGTCTATTTTTTTATTAAAGTCATGGAAATCTTTAAAAATATATGGTTGTTTCTTAATTTCCCGGTTGAAATCAAAGTCAATCAAATCTTGAACAGTAAATTCATACTTAGTTCCTGATAGATCCGATTTATAGACCTGTAATTTTTTCTTGATAAAAGGAATAAAATCAGGGTTTATCTCATAACCAACAGAATTCCTTTCAAGGTTTTTTGCGGCCAGGGTAGTGGTTCCACTGCCGAGAAAAGGATCAAGGACTGTATCTCCAACAAAAGAAAACATTTTAATTAGTCTTTTAGGAAGTTCTTCTGGAAACATGGCAATGTGGCCATCTTGCTTTGTGCCCCCAAAGTTCCAATGACCTGAGAAATATTCCCTCCACTCTTCTTTTGTCATTTTGGACAGTTCTTTGACTTTTTGTTCGGGTTTTTTCGGATTTCCGAGCTTTTTAAACAGCAAGATAAACTCATAATCAATGGAGAGAATACCATTGCGGGGAAAAGGAAAGCTCCCCATTATTGAGGCTCCTCCAGTGGTATTTGTGGTTGTTTTTTTCTGCCATATGATTGCACCCATATAATCAAAACCAATACATTCGCAAAATTTTATAATCTCTGTTCTTATAGGGATAACCTTATATCTTCCATAATAGACGGAACGTGCGAATTGGTCTCCAATATTAACACAAAGCCTGCAGCCATTATTGAGTACACGGTAGCATTCCTTCCATACAAGGTTTAAGTTGTTGATGTAGCTCTCATAGCTGTCATTGAATCCGATTTGTTCCTCTGATCCGTAATCCTTCAGCTGCCAGTATGGGGGAGAAGTGATTACAAGGTGAACTGACTTATCTTGCAGTTTTTTCATGCATCGGCTGTCGCCATTGATAATTGTGTGCTGTGTTTGCATTATCATTATTAATATCCTCTTTAGTCTTTCACTTAACAGCCAGTTAATGTCGCACTGGTAAGATTCTTTTCAAAGGCAAATTGACTGACATGCTGGCGATTCGTCAGCAGTTCTTGACAAAATTCTTTTCTTTTATGGACTTGGATCAATCCTCAATGGCTTGGACCTGCCCGGCCAGTACGGCTGATCCTCTGGTGAATCCATGAGTCCCACAAGTTTGCCCTTGTCCAGATAGTTCAGAACCATGTACATAAATTCCGGTCCATGCACAAACCCCAAACCACCAGCCCCTGCTGATACTTCATCAAATTTTTTCACGTGATCCTTTCTCACCCCGGGTCCAAGAATGCACAGGGGCACCGGCTCACCAGAATGGACCATCACTCCACTGCATGGTGTGGAGTGATCAGCTGTAATGCCCAGGATTATATCTTTTCCTTTGAGTAGCTCTGGTACTGACTGGGCCAGGCCTTTATCCAACTGTTCAATAGCCTGTTTCTTGAGAACGGGGTCCTTGGCGTGTCCTGCTTCATCCGGGGCTTTGGAATGAACATGAATAAAGTCATGTGTGCCAAGAAGGCCTTGAGCCTGCCCTGCTCTGATTCTTATTTCCTTTCCGGGATCATCATCTTCATGGCCTTTGACATGCTCAATCCCAAGATATCTGCACAGTCCAGTGTATATAGCTCCAGCTGAAATTGATGCTCCCTTTATCCCAAACTTCTTATGAAAAGGAACGATTTTTTTAAGTCTTCCTGCCCTCTGTGTGACCAATCCGTTGAGCAATGAAGGGCAAGGATCCGCATTCAAGTCAGATGGCGAATCAAGGCTTAAAGTTTTATAAACCCAGACCAGGTAACTATTCAGGGCCTG
>PWPY01000055.1 GCA_003558575.1 Desulfonatronovibrio sp. | reverse complement strand
GGGGCAGCAGATGCTTAAAGTCAGTGACATACATACTTATTATGGCAATATTCACGCCATTAAAGGATTGAGCCTTGAAGTCAGGCAGGGGGAAATTGTAACCCTTATAGGCTCCAATGGTGCTGGAAAATCTACAACCCTGATGAGTATCAGCGGTATAACAAGACCCAAACATGGCAGCATCTTTTTTAATGATACAGAAATCACCAGTGCGCTCACAGATAAAATTGTGGCCATGGGAATAACCCAGGTTCCAGAAGGCAGAATGATTTTTCCAAGGCTTAATGTTTATGAAAATCTGCGCATGGGAGCATATCTCAGAAAGGACAGAAAAGGGATAAAAATGGATGAAGAAAGAGCCTTTGAGCTGTTTCCCATCCTCAAGGAAAGAAGAAAACAGGCAGGAGGAACCCTGTCTGGTGGAGAGCAACAGATGCTGGCCATTGCCAGAGCCCTCATGGCCAGGCCAAAACTGCTGCTCCTTGATGAACCCTCCCTGGGTCTGGCTCCAATAGTTGTTGAGAATATATTTGAAGTAATAACCCAGATTAATGAAGAGGGTGTAACAATCCTGCTTGTTGAACAGAATGCCCAGATGGCGTTACAAATAGCCCATAGAGCCTATGTCTTGGAAACAGGCAGAATAACCCTTGACGGCCCAGCGAGAGAACTAATGGAAAATCCCAGTGTGCAGGATGCCTATCTCGGTATTGATTAACAGCCCGTTGAAAAACTCCCAATTGCTGCGTCGCTGCAAAAATTTCAAACTCTTACGTATCATAAATACGCTGCGACCTTGATTCGATTGCCAGGATGGCAAATCGATAATGTGGCGAAGCCTCAGCCCGGAGGGGCCGGACACAGGACGTGTCCGGATAGCTTTTTTTGCTCCTTGCACTTGAGATTTTTGAACGGACTGTTGGATAATGACTTTTTCAACACTCAGTTAACCCATCCCCTCTTATTTCTCACCCCACTAAAAGGCATGACAATTGCAATTTATTCTTTAAAGCCTGGAACATTTATGCAGGCAGTTTCATCTGAAGAACTAACATTAAAGCAAATTACAGGGACATAACCCATTAAAAGCTAAACAGTTCCAGATCAACCTGTCCATGGTGTCTCCGGGTTTTTTTTATATCACATATTCCCTGTCAGTCAGTCTTGCATCAGTCTTTCAAGTCAGTGTCATTTTTTTGAAAATTGATTTCATCTGCTGATTCGTCCAGGTCAAGAATCTGTGTGTCCAAGTATCTCTGAAGCCGGACTTGAGTAATGTTCTGCAGCTTCTTGTAGATACCGAACAACCTTTCTCCCTGCTCATTAATTATCTTCTGGTGTCTTTGCGCTCTGTCGGCATCTTCTGGCTTTGTCCTGGCCAGAAGCTGTGACGAGTTAATTATTGCGGTAAGAGGCTGGGAAAGCTCATGACATATTGTACCCACCATGGCCAGCGCTGTGCTAAGTTGCGACTCTTTTTCCTTTAAAGAAACATTCCGAACAATCCAGATCAATTCCGTACTTTGTCCGGGAGGGATGAGACAAGTAACATCCCAGTGCGCCCCATTTTGATAAACAGTTTTATTAAGCTGATTTTCCTTATTATAGCGTTCGTCTTCCTCAAAAGACAGCGATCTGATATAATCAGCAAACTCACCTTTTATTTCCGGGCATACTGAAAACAGATTAGAAGATGTATCCTGGGCTTGTTCAGTCATTTGTTCCAGAAGTTCAGCTCCTGCTTTATTGGAGAATATTATATCGCCATTAAGTGAAGACTGGATCATGGGAAAGGGAAGATGGTTGACAATACTATGCAGGGCTGCCTGCTTTTTTGTAGCTTCTTCCTGTAAAAAAGTAAGGGCATTGAGGTCCTGTATCAGTTCAATAGCGCCGATAACTTTATTATCAAGAAAAATCTTCTGGCTTGTGAGCTGGTAATATCCCTGTATTGTCCCCTTGAAAATCATGAACCCCTTGATCATCACTGAGTCTTTTGTAAGGGCAATCTCCAGGTCAGGGTCAGGAAAAAATTGTCTATATTTAGACAGGGAATAGTCATTAATGAGCATTTGCCCCACAAGAGGACGTTCTTCCTGAAAAAAAGCATAGCCAACGTTTCTTTTTCCAAGAACATTCTCAGCCATTACTTTTGTAAATTTTTCACAATTACTGTTCCAATGGGTAACAAAACCATGGTGATTAAATGCCAGAACCGGGAAAGGAATGGACTCAATGAAACTATCTAAAAATTTATTTTTTTTGTTGAGTTTTTTTTTGAATATTGAACAGGCGATCAAATCAGAAATTCCAATCATGGCAGGAACAGATTCAACCAGGTCAACATCAGGCGATAAGTTCCTGCGGATATCCTGCTTGAGTTCAGGATCATCTGAAAGAACAACTAAAAAATCTAAGTTGCAATCCAATACCATCTCGCGCCAATGGGAATATTCAGGAAGACCCAGCTCAGGCTTTTCTCCATTGGTGACAAGAACACCAGCAACTGTGCCAGGGATATTTAATCCTGCAACATCTGACAGCTTGCGTATAGTCTGAGCTAAAAGTCTGCCT
>PWPY01000261.1 GCA_003558575.1 Desulfonatronovibrio sp. | reverse complement strand
TTCAGGCACTTCCCGTTCTCTGGATCCGGCCTGTTTTGAAGTGCTGGAAAAATGACCCAGATAGTCCTCCCAGTCAGCATTGTTGATCATCTCTTTTTCTTCAGAGGTCAGCTTGGAATCCTGGTCCTTGTCTCGTGAATCGCGCTCCTTTTCTTCATCTGCCTGTGGCTGAATTTCTTCAAGAAGAGGATTCTCCAACAGTTCCTGCTGGACAACGTCCAGCAACTCCAGCCTGGACATCTGCAAAAGCTTAATGGCCTGCTGCAGCTGGGGAGTCATCACCAGTTGCTGGGTCAATTTAAGATTTTGTCTCAGTTCCAGAGCCATAGGTTATTTTCCAGTTTGAAGTGTTTAGTGTTTTATTGTTAAGCATTGCAACTAAGGGCACAGCATATAAAAAAAGCAGGCGCATAGATACACCATATGTAAAAAACCGCCGGGCTTACAAGCAAAAAGATTCACCGAGGTAAACAGTTCTGGCCCGTGAATCCGAAATAATTTCCTCGGGTGTTCCGTCTAAAATAACCTGGCCATCATATACTATGGATGCCTTGTCACATATTCTCAGTGTTTCCCTGACATTGTGATCTGAGATGAGAATACCGATCCCTTTATCCTTGAGGCGCAGTATTATTTTCTGGATATCATCTACTGCAATGGGATCAATTCCCGCAAAGGGTTCGTCTAACAAGATAAAAACAGGATCAGTAATCAGTGCCCTGGCTATCTCGAGGCGTCTGCGCTCGCCACCGGATAGAAAGGATGCCTTCTGTTCAGCCAGCTTGGAAATACCCAATTCATTCATAAGCTCCCTGGCTTTTTCCTGCTGCTCTTTTTTATTTTTGTGAGTATACTCAAGAATAAGCATCAGGTTTTCATAAACAGTCAGTTTTTTGAAAATAGAACTTTCCTGAGGCAGGTAGCTGATGCCCAGATCAGCCCTCTTGGGCAGAGAAAGACCGGTAATGTTTTTTTTGTTAAAAGCCACATTGCCCTGGCTGGGACTTATAATGCCCACAAGCATATAAAAGGTTGTGGTTTTCCCGGCACCATTGGGACCTAAGAGGCCGGCAATCTCCCCTGGTCTGATATCCAAGGAGATACCTTTGACCACCAGCCTTTTACCGTATTGCTTATAAACGTCAATGGCTTGAAAGCTTTTCAATCTATTCCTGTTCCTTTTCTGATTGAAAGATTACCCGGACTCTTTTTTCCGGGCCTCCAAGGACTTCAGATGTGTTGTTCAGCATATTCAAAATAATTATTTCACCTTCAACACTATTTTTGTCCTCAATGAGCATGGGATTACCTTCAAGTCTGGCAATCCCTGTGTCAGGATGATAAGTAAGCACCTCGCTTCGGCCCTCACGCCCATCACTTTTAATGCGGACATCCCTTTTGGCAATAATCTTATCGATATTATCCTGCTGGTCTGACTGGGCTCCCCCATTTTCATCAGATTTAAGGAAGACGTGCAATTCCTTTGACCAGAGCTCAAAATCAGGCCTTTGAACATGGACATTTCCCGAAAAAAGGATGGTATTATCCTGACCTGTGTAGGTCATTTTGTCAGAAGTAATGTCTGTTGAATATCCATTATTCATGCCTTGGGCAAAGGCAGTGCCCGAGTAAGTCAAAAGTAAAGAAATTATTAAATAGGAAATTTGTTTTTTCATGTTAAAGCCCCTCTGCAAAAAGTACGCAAAAAAATGGCAATAGATACAATATGTAAGACATTGAACTTATTTTTGCAACAAAATGGTGCAAGACTACCTGATCAACGCAGAAAAGTTTTTACCCCTCCTGAAGCGGTCATTTTTTCCTCATCTAACATTATGCGAGCTTCCGGGCTTTTAAGGAGCATATTGTTGCCTCTGAAGACGACATCATTTTTGAGCAGAATTGAATTTTCTTCGCCGAAATAAGTGGCTTCACGGGAATTTACGGTTATTTCGTTATAAACGGACTGGACATCAGGCCAGAGATCAATTCGATTTTCCTGTTGAAAGGCGCGTCCTTCAGATGCCTCAACAATCAAAGGCAAAGAATCGTCCTGGGAATAATAAGTAATAACAGGTTTTTTGAGGATGAAAACATCTTCACCTTTCAAATAGCCTGCACTTTCTGAGATAAGTTTCCAGGTGGGACGACCATCTTTACCCTGGACCAGGCTGAAATCCTGTATATCCATGTCGACTTCCATTTGTCTGACGGTCTCACTAAATTGAGTGCCTGGCCCTCTTTGCCAGAACGTAACAAAAAGCAAAGATAAAATTGCCACGCTGAATATTAAGGGAGCGAATTTTTTAATCACCAGGATCTGTCCATTTTTTCCATTGACCATGGTATTTATTCTGGGCCCTGAGAATAAACATGATTGCTTCGCGCACAGCGCCATGTCCTCCAGAGCAGGAACTTGTCCATAACGCAATATCTTTAATCTCCGGCTGAGCATTGGCTACGGCCATGGGAAAACCCACATGGAGCATGGGGCCGGCGTCAACCCAGTCATCACCGAGATAGGCAGTCTGATCCATGCCTATTCCTGTATCTGCACAGAGTTTCCGTATGACAGG
>PWPY01000310.1 GCA_003558575.1 Desulfonatronovibrio sp. | reverse complement strand
GTCAACAACAATGGGTATGAGGAAATTGTAGTTTATCCTATAGCACAACACATACAATACAATGAAGTAATTAATGAAGGTCCAATGGTGCATTTAAATGACCAAAACGGTCAGTTGCACTTAATATCGCAAAACAGGTTTCCCAATATTGAGGCAGGTTGGAGTCATAGGTTGGTCGATGTAAATGGTAATGGGTTAATGGATCTAGTTTTATACCCTACTGAATTCCTGGGTCAGGATTGCCCAACTTTAAAATTGTACTTGGGAATACGACCCTTAACAAGTGAAGTCCCAGTTATTGAGTTTTTAGATGTCAAAGACATCACTAAAAGCTCTGCCAACATTGCTTACAATGTTAAATACGGTAGTGGAGCTGCAATAAATGCACATGGATTGGTTTGGGGGATTAACGAAAGGCCAACATTTTTTGACAACACTGGCGAAACTATTAATGGTGAAGGTTTCGGCCAATTTACCGGAACCATAACTGACTTGGAACCCGAAACCACATATTATGTCCGAGCCTACGCTACGAATGTTGCTGGAACCTCCTATTCAGAGGAAATATCTTTTAAAACAACGGATTACACACCTGTTATTTTAAATACTTATATATCAGAACTAACTCATGAGTCTGTGGTAATGAAAGGGGTAGTTAATCCCAACCATATAAATACCACTATAATTTTTGAATATAGCTTAACCGCAGATTATGATGATAGTTTGACTTCTGAGGTAGGATCAATTAGTGGAACATTGGACACAAGGGTTCAAGCTCAAATTAAAAATCTAAATAACAATACGCCTTATTATTACAGATTAAAGGCAATAAATGATATGGGGGTATTCTACAGCAATTCAAGAATCTTTAAAACCTATTTTAATAAATTATCTGATGTGGATGACAACATATATTATTCTGTTAAAATTGGAAACCAAGAGTGGATGGCCGAAAACCTTAGAGTGACCCAATACAATAATGGCTTACCTATGGATTTTATTGCACAGGATGGTGAGTGGGAAGACATCATTCAAGGTTCTTATACCCACCTTCCACACTTAAGCATTTATGGCCCTAATTCAGACGCAGAAGTAAAAAATCAGTTTGGCTTGCTATACAATTGGCACGCTGTAAACACTGGCAACCTTTGTCCAACTGGTTTTCATGTGCCTAATCGGTTTGAAATGCAACAAATGCTTGACTATGTTTCAGAAACATACGAATTGAGTAATTCACAGCCTGATGACAACCCCAACAGCCTTGGCAACGCACTGAAATCATGCCGGCAAATTAACTCACCTTTGGGAGAAGAATGTAATATTTTAAAAAATCCCAGATGGGAGGCCCATGACATTCATTTTGGAACAGATCTTGTCGGACTGTCAATACTTCCATCTTACAGAAGACATCATCCAGGATTTTTCGATTTTACGGGAACAACTGCATATTTTTGGTCAAGTACTGAATATTCAGAAGATTGGGCTGTCATGATGGATCTATATTACAATAGTGGCAATGTTGGTACTAACATCGGGCACAAAAACAATGGGTTCAACGTAAGATGTATTAAAAACACAGTACCCAAGGTTAATACGAAATCAATTGGTAATATTACTTATCAATCGGCCATTGCTGAAAGTGAAGTAATATATGATGGGGGGTCGCAGGTTGTCCAAAAAGGCGTTGTCTGGAGTGAAAACCCTAATCCAACCCTAGAAAATAATCAGAGTAAGACAAACGATGGTGAAGGCTCAGGTGTATTTACCAGTACACTAACAGACCTAAAACCTGAAACAACCTATTATGTGCGGGTTTATGCTACCAATACTGTTGGTACTGGATATGGTGAGGAGCTGGTGTTTACAACACCGGATAATTTACCCCTTTCGATAACCCAAGAGGCTTCCAATATCACACATGAAAGTGCTGTGGTTTATGGTTTGGTCGGGCCAAATATATCTGTTACCACAGTCACTTTTCAATTTGGCGTGTCACAGGATTTAAATCATACAATATACTCAGTCCCTAACCCGGTTGACGGAGCCAACGATGTACAGGTCTATGCCCTTTTAGAAAATTTAGAGGCAAATACCACATACTATTACAGACTAGTTGCTGAAAACAAATACGGAAAAGTATATGGTGAAGTCAAAAACTTTAAAACTTATGCCGGGAGCGTTTCCGACTTAGATGGCAATGAATACTTGACCACAATGATTGGCGAGCAGGAATGGACAGCCACCAATCTCATGGTAACCAGATACAACAATGGGGACTCCATAAGCACAGACTTAAGTGATTCAGAGTGGATTAATACATCAGGTGGTGCCTTTGGTATTTATCCGCACAGTCAAGTTGATGGGCTTGACTCTGAGCAGGAAGTATTAAGCGCCTATGGGGCATTATACAATTGGTATGCAGCCACAGATGAAAGGGGTATTTGTCCGGAAGGTTGGCGAGTGCCCAGCATCAATGATTGGCAACATTTGGTTGATTACCTGATGGATGAATATGACTTACACAATGAGTGGGGTAATACAGCATTGAACGGGGTAGGTAATGCACTTAAATCCTGC
>PWPY01000154.1 GCA_003558575.1 Desulfonatronovibrio sp. | reverse complement strand
GAATTGTGGCCAACACTTACAAATTTTTGAAAATATTTGAATAAAGCTGTCTGTGTTGTTCAAGAATCTTAAAATAGCGGACTAAGCACTGGGAGAGTGAATGAAAATTGTATCATTTGCCAACTACAAAGGTGGTGTAGGCAAGACTACAAGTGTGGTCAATACGGCCCGTTCCCTGTCCCAGAAAGAAATGAAAGTGCTTGTGATAGATCTTGACCCTCAAGGCAACTCAACCCTGACCCTTAGCCGAAAGAACCCTTTTGAGCATGAAAAGACAGTGGGCGATCTTCTCTCAGATAAGGACCTTTCCATTAAACAATGCGTTGTGTCCACGCCTGCCGAGGTGGATCTGGTTCCTACAAATCTCAATTCCTATACTCTGATTTCAACTCTGCCTCCAAATTCAGCTAAAAGAATATACGGCCTCAAAAACAAGCTGCGAGACCTTGAAAAGGATTATGATTATATACTTATTGACTGTCCTCCCCAGATTGAAGGTTCTCTTATAACCAATGCAATTGCAGCTTCTGATTACTATGTACTTCCCATTGAAGGTGAATCTGTGTATGCTCTCCAGGGAGTTGACCACCTTATCCAGGCAATTGATCTGGTCAGGGATGATACCGGGTCCGGGATAAGGCTTCTGGGCGCATTGGTAACCATGATGGATGCCAGAACCAAGGCCGGAAAAACAGTAATGAAAGCTATTGATAAATATTTTGGTGACATGGTTTTCAAGACCATTATTCGTAGAAATACCACAATTAATAAGGCTAATTTGAGCAACAGGTGCGTATGTGATCTTGATTCCAAGTCTTCAGGCTGTCTGGACTATCAAGCTTTTTCCAAGGAAATGATTGATCGGATAGAAGACCGTGGATAATTTTTATAATAAATATTAGGGTAATAACGAAAATTAAAGGATTTGACATGCCCAAGCAGACAAGCAGACAAAATGTCGGTAAGCAGGATAATGAAGCTTTGAAAAGTCTGATCAATGATCAGACAGAAGCCAGACTTAAAAAGGAAATCAATATTTCTATGACTGACCCCAAATCCAAATCTGGCCCCGACAATGCGGCAAAAAAATCCTCCGGACAAAATAAAGCAGCTTCTAGTTCTGGAATAAGAAAAATGCCTACCATGAAGGAAACTAAAGCTCAGCTTATAAAAAGGATGGAAAAGCTGTTGTCCGAGCTGGATAAGCTTGAAGCCAAGGTAGAGCAGAAAGGGTTAGAGCTGGAAAGTGCTGAAAAGGACAAAGGAAAATTTGAGGCAGATCTAAATAAAGTCTCCCAGGAAAAGAATAATCTGGAAGCTGAGCTGAAAAATAAAGAACAAAATCTTAAAGCTGCTCTTGAGAAAGAAAAATATTTTGACAAGAAGATAGCTGAGTTGGAAAAAAAGAAACAGGAAGTTGAGGAACAGTTAGTTAAGAAGGATGAAGCCATAGGCGCTTTTGAAAAGGCCAGAAGTGATCTTGAATCCAGGATGAATTCGGCTGAATCCAGGGCAAAGGATTTTTCTGTTAAGGAAGCTGGTTATCAGGCTCGAATAGATGAGAAGGATGCTGTTATATATCAGCTGAACCAGGAGAAGCAAGCTATTAAGGAAGATATGGAGAAAATGACCCAGAAAGCAGAAAAACAGAAAAAAAATGATCAAGCAGGTCAAAATCAATCAAAAGCAGCTGAGTGGAGGGGTAAGGCGGACGCTCTGTGGAATGGCACAGCATATGATGCTCCTCAAAAGGCAATTTATTACCTTAGCGCAGCATTAGATCTTAAGCCGGACTGGCCGGAAGTTTTTAATGACAGGGGCTTAGCCCGTCTTGATGACCATCAGCTTGATGATGCATTGGAAGATTTTACAACTGCCATTACCATGAAAAATGATTTTGCTGAAGCTTATCATAACAGGGGTGTGGCTTTGCTAAAGGGCGGAAAGAAATTTGCTGCTACTAAAGACTTTCAAGTGGCAGCAAACCATGGAATCTGGCTGGGCATGAATGCGCTTCAGGCTCCTGCAAAGGGGTGCGGGTTGATCAGCAGAATAAAGAAACTCTTTAGATTTGACAGGAGAAAATAAATGATAGTCAAGATTGTTTATTATTCAATGTATGGACATATACATACCATGGCGCAGGCCATGGCTGAAGGCGTAGCCCAGATACAAGGGGCCCGGGTGGATATGCGCAGAGTGCCGGAGACACTGTCTGAGGATGTTCTGGAAAAAATGGGAGCTACCCAGGCTCAGGAAAAAATGAAACAGGTTCAAGTGTGTACAGTAGATTAACTTGATGAGGCTTCAGCTATAATTTTCGGAACACCCACAAGGTTTGGGAATATGTGCGGACAGATGCGTCAATTTCTTGATGCCACCGGCAAACTCTGGGCCTCTGGAGCACTTATCGGAAAAGTCGGCAGTGTTTTTACCAGCACGGCCACTCAGCATGGTGGTCAGGAATCAACCATCCTGGGTTTTCATGTAACATTGCTTCACCACGGGATGCTTATCGCTGGCCTGCCATATTCTTTCCAGGGGCAGACCCGGATAGATGAAATTACAGGTGGTTCCCCTTACGGAGCT
>PWPY01000326.1 GCA_003558575.1 Desulfonatronovibrio sp. | reverse complement strand
GGTGCCGGACTGTCGCTTGGGATTTTTGAACAGTCTTGTCTGGTAAGGATTTTCTCAACAAGCTGATAAGGGGAAAGGCTGATGGAGTGGGAAGGACAATAAGAAAGGCAGGTTGGACAACCTGCCTTTCTTAAGAAAAATATTAATAAATCCGGAAAAGATTAAAATCAGTTAAGGATATACCTTTTAGGATTCACAGGGGCATTGTTCAGCCTTACTTCATAGTGAAGATGAGGCCCTGTACTTCTACCAGTATTTCCAACATAGCCAATAAGCTGACCTCTGGAAACATTTTGGTTTTTCTGGGCGACATACTTTTGCATATGGGCATATCTGGTAGTTATTCCTCTACCATGATCAATAATTAGAGTTATTCCATACGCGCCGTCTTTGCCTGCAAAAGTAACTTTTCCCTCAGCCGGGGCATAAATGGGAGTACCAATGGGGGCAGAGATGTCTAAGCCACGATGGAATTCTCTTCTGTCTGTAAAGGGAGAGTTGCGATAACCGAAATCAGAAGAAACCCAGCCTTTGGTTGGCCAGATGGATGGTGTGCTGGCCAGGAGGTTATTCTGTTTTTTTATAGTCTGAATAATTTGCTGTTGAGTTATTTCTTCAAGTTGAGCCTGGGTGCTAAGCTGCTCAATAAAGCTGTGCATTTTTCTGGCCATCATTTCCTGGCGGTAAAGAGGGTATGAGGACGACATGTTTGTATCTGCAGGACCGCCCACTGAGTAGCTGCTGAATTGGTGTTCTGGCTCGATATCGAGCATTACTCTGAGCCTGCTGTCAAATTCCCTGATTCTATCCAGGTCTTGCTCAACATCTTTGATTTTTTGGTAGAGGGTAGTCAGCTGAATACTCTGTGACTGGTTCTTCTTGTCTGCTGCTTCCAACTGCTTCTCCACAGACTTGAAGTTTGTGTAATAGTCCCAGAGGTAAATATTTGATCCTATCAAAGAGACAAACAAAAGAGCACTTAAAAAAAACACCCATCCAGGAACAGATACCTTGGAACAGATTCCCTGTTTTTCTTTAAAAATAACAAATTGATATTTTTTAAAAAGCATGAATATGTTTCTCCATTATGGGTATTTGTTGTGATTGATTAAAAACTAAACAGAAAGTAATATAAAACTATTTAGCAATTAGTTTTCATCCAGAAACGGTTCCTTTGTCTTTTGGTTGCGCCAATCTGCACAATTATTTGTCAACGCACTAAGATACGTCTCATCATAGTTGCTTGATTTTCTTTCCAAAAGAAAAGCTCCTCTTTTCCAGAAAGAAAGACTTTTCTAACTGAAACTAACCATTTACTATGCTTTGCAAAAGAGCAGAAAAATATGGGAAATTGTTCCAACCATATTAAAGCGCTGAGGTTAGTGGAGTTATTACACTGGTGATTATTTAAACTTCCTGCATAAGTCAAGTTGCCATCTTTGCAAGGCATTGAGTATGTTTCTCCGATAACCGCGGCCCTGAGTATATATAGAATTGATCATTTCTTCCATTTGAGCTCTTTTGCTTGTTGCAGCCGAAGGGCATGGATTTTTCCATACAGGAAGGTTCCATCTTCGGGCGGCATTGCGTATGATTTTTTTTTCTGCCAAGAACATGGGGCGGATAACCATGAGTTTTCCTCTGAAAAAAGATTCTATGGGAGAAATGCTGCTCACTCTTCCGCCGTGGGTAAGATTTAAGAAAAAGGTTGCTGCCAGATCTTCAGAATTATGACCAAGGGCAAGGTGGGTAAGATTATACTTCTTGCAGAGATTGAAAAGAATTTTTCTTCTGCCCCAGGAGCATATAAAACACGGGGACTTGGTGCTGTCAGGATTGTGTGCCTCAGGGCCAATATTTGTAATTTCAATATGTGATGCCATCTGGTTGTTATCAAGCCACTTTTCAAGGGGGTGGTGGTTGCCTGGATCAAACCCTGGATTTATATGAAGGATCATCATTTCGAAATCAAAAGGAAGTATTTTTTGCCTTAATATTAAGGTCTGAGTCATTACCCAGCTGTCCACCCCCCCGGACAGGGCAATTCCCACCCGTGCTCCGGGATGGATCATTTCTGTCTGATGTATGATTTTTCCGCTGCTTCCCAGACATGTTTTCTGGGCGGAGTTAAGATTTTTTCTAAATCCCATGGTTGCTCCAGTTAATGACGATTGAATATAAATATTGGAAAACATAGTTTGTACATTGCAATTTTTCAAGTTTAAAGAGGTGCTGAAAAATTTTTGAAGATATTTTTTCTTGACCTTTGGTGGGTTGATCATTAATTAATTTAAGTTTTGCTATTGAGGGGTAATCCTTCATAACTTTTATTTCGTGTGAGGTTAATATGGCCAGAATAACTGTAGAAGATTGTCTGCAACAGGTTAATAACAGATTTCTGCTGGTTCAGATGACAGTGAACAGGATCAAGCAATACCGTGAAGGGTATGTTCCTCTCGTGGAGAGTAAAAATAAAAATATAGTTACAGCCTTGCGTGAAATTGCAGCAGGCAAGGTTATACCTTCCAAGTCAATTCAGAAAGCAGGGGTTAAGGTTGATTAGATATGGCGGATAAAAGGGATTACTATGAAG
>PWPY01000064.1 GCA_003558575.1 Desulfonatronovibrio sp. | reverse complement strand
GAAGAATTTTTCAGGATTTTTGTCGAATGACCAGCGTTGATTCCAGACAATAACCGGACGCTTGTTGGGCTTTCGCTTATTCCGCCTCTCCACGGCCGGGTCAAGCGCTTTGAGATCCAAACCCGGATAAAGAATATCCGATTTTTTCGCTATTCTGGCAATTGATTCGGATTGCTGATAGTCCGGAAACTGTGCCAAAAAACCGGGTAATGCCTCCAGAAAAGTACGTTTGTGAAAAGCGGAGTTGAACCGCACATGATCGGCAGACAACACACTGAGATAATTGATATAACAATAGGTAAGATCCCGGCTTTCTGCTGGTGGTACCGGCTGAGTCAGCTGGTTTTCGTGCATGTACAGGAGGATCGGTACACGGGCGAAACGCGGATTGGTAAGAGCGATAAAAGCCGGAAGATTCGTCATGCTTCCGGCTAATACCAGATCGATCGGCTCGTTGATCTGTGTCGATTTATCAGCCAGCGTTACCGAACCTCCGCTCATCCGCCATTTCCAGTAGCTTCCCTTCATGGTTACTGTAAAAATGCGGTGGCGGGAATATCGGCACAAGCCGTCCACAAACGCCATGTGCGAGCCGCCGAGAAATGGCTCAACAAGGAGAATATTCATCAATCATTTAATAAATCAGATGCCAGTTTTCTTCATATACATCCTCATGCCGGATCTCTTCGGTATCCTGAAGAAACTCCAGAATCAGATCACTAACGGAGCGATCAATCGTGCAAATGACTTCGGCATCGGCAAGCATGTCGAACCCGCCACCGCCTTCGGCACGGTAAGAGTTGACAGCCATGGTAAAGCGATCCTCATCTTCCACAGCCTCCCCTTTGTACTTCAGTCGTGTTACACGCTCTCCCGGCGGCCTGCGCAGATCCAGTGCATATTCGACGCCTGCCAGCATATCGAAATTAAATCCGGGCCACTCACGGTTGATTTGCGGCATTCCTTTTTCATCGGTACCTGTGAGATAGTATTGCGATGTATGCTCCAGAAACTGTCGAATTTGTTCTCCGGTAACCTCAAGTTTGTACAGGGTATTATAATAAGGATACAGCAAAGCGATATCACCACGGGTAACGGGACCGGGTCCGAATGATACCGAAGTATTAAATGCGGCCGCAGCGGATATCTGCGCACCTGTTTCCTCTTTCTGGACATGCTGAATAAGATCGATGACAGGTGTATCCTGGAGACGCGCAAACCCGGTCGACCATTCATCGCCGGTATGTGTTATCGGCTCGACAACAAATTCAACAACCTCGTGGTGTTCCTCCCGGGTCATTTCAACGATTTCCGGATGTTCGGGCACTCCCGAGACGGGATAATTCCGGGTATCATGTCCGATTACTTTTATACTTCCATCGGCTTTGCGCATAATTTTCAAATCGGCTACTCCCAGATACTCCGCCCAGCGACCGGGTTGAATGACACCAACCGGCTGTCCGCCGGCTCCTTCCAAAACAACATCCTCAACGGCGCGATGTGTGTGCCCCAATACCAGTAAGTCCACCCCGGGAACCTGTTCGCCTGCAACACGGCCAAAATTTTCATCTCCAAGGTCTTCACGCTCATAGCTTGTTCCTCCATCCAGACCCGTATGGGCAAGTATAATCACCACATCGGCCCCTTCTTCACGTACCTGTGTGACAAAACGTTTCGCACCTTCGAGGCCGTCACCGAAATCAAGGACTCCTTCGACATGTCGACGATCCCAGACAGCTGAACCCGGTGTTGTAAGTCCCACAACAGCCACTTTTATCCCTTCAAATTCACGCATGATGTATGGAGTATAAGCCGGTTCATCGGTTGCATGCCGGTAAATATTGGCGCCGATTACAGGGGTTTCGGTCATAGCAATCTGCCGGTCCAGATACTCCAGTCCGAAATTGAACTCGTGATTACCCAGCACAACGGCGTCGAAATTCATATGATCAACAACACTCAAAAAAGGATAATGGCGCTGCTGTTCGTCATGACGCGCGAAATATTCGGCGAACGGATTGCCCTGCATCCAGTCACCGGCATCCAAAAGCAGATGGTTGTCACGCTCCGAACGTATCGAGTCAACCAGTGTGGCCACTTTTGACAGCCCGTAATCAGGCTCCTTTCGGTTTCGGTAATAATCCCAGGCCCGAACCCTGCCATGAACATCGGTTGTTGCCATAACCGTCAATGTCAATGTATCGGCGGAAAACCCGGTTTCAACCAGTTCGCTTTCCATCTCCATTACCAAAAGGCCGGATCCGGCCTCCGCTGCCTTCGTGGCAGCCGTTCCGGCACAAGCAGCTGATATTATTATGATAATCAGCCGGCCGGTAACAAAACCGGTTCCGCGCTGACAGTTTGAACTGTTTGTCCACGGTTTTTTTACGAAATCCGGGACAAGGTTATCAATGGCTTTCGCAAACATAAGTAACATGTTAAATAACCGTTCCATCTTTTATAACGCCGTTTTTCTCAACAACGACGATACCGTCTATAATGGAATAATTTTCATTCCTGGTTTCCTCCAGATGATCCCCTCCGACAATCCGGACATTCTTGCCGATTCGTGCATTTTTATCGATAATAGCTCTTT
>PWPY01000141.1 GCA_003558575.1 Desulfonatronovibrio sp. | reverse complement strand
CTGATGCCCGCTCCAATGTCTAAAAGAAGAAAGTTGTATCTGCGAATCACCCTGCGAAGCTTATTAACTACCTGATCCTGCTGATCCTCATCAAACTCAAGCAAATCCGTTACGCCCGAGGCTGCCGGTATAAGGTCAAGGCCTGGATCTCCAAGGTTGAACAAAATATCTTCTGCCTTAGCCTGTTCATTATTGAGCAGGTCATGAAGGCTGCCTTCAGGTGCAATGCCCAGCATCACATCCAGATTGGCCAAACCAAGGTCACAGTCAAGAAGAAGAGTGTTCTGCCCCATTGACCGCAAACCAAAGGCGATATTCAGGGCCATATTGGTCTTTCCCACTCCGCCTTTTCCGCTGAGAATGGACAGGCTCAAAGTTTTATTCTGATTTTCCATATTTATCCCTTAAGTAAAAAGTCTTTTTCATCCCTTCTGACCATTGATTTCTCATCAACCATTTCCACAGCAGAGACAATCTTCAAGGAGTTCTTTCCACTGTTTTTCACTTTGTACAGCTCCTTGTCTGCCTGGGCCAGAAGTTCTTCAACCCGAAGCTGTGCTTTGCCTCTGTAGGTTGCCGCACCAAGGGAGATTGTGTAGGGAATCTTTACCTTGCCTGTGCTGCAGGAACTGAAGCCATTTCTTATGACGGACAATATTCTGTTCAGCAAAGGCTCAGACTTCACCTTGCCTGTTCCAGGGAGAATCAATGCAAATTCTTCTCCTCCGATTCTCGCAGCATAATCTCCGCTCCTGATTTCATTACTGAGAATCGAAGCCAGATCCTTTATAACCTGATCTCCACAAACATGACCATGGGTATCATTAATAACTTTAAAGTCATCAATATCCATAACAGCCAGGGTAAGGGGAACTTTATATGAAAAAGATTTTTCCATTTCCCTTGATAAAACCCTTTGAAAAAACCCTCTGTTGTTCAATCCTGTCAAAGGATCCCTGTCTTTGGCTAAGGATAAATTACTGATGGTTTCCAAAAGTTTAATCAAGGTAGAAAATTTTTTACCATCTAATGAAAAGCTAAGCCAGGAAGAATCAACATTGAAACGGGAACTTATACCTTTCCAGTCCTCTTCCCCCAGCCCCTTAAAGACCTTGAGCAATGCCAAAGAATTATCCTTGGATTTATCCCAGTCAGTATTGGCAGCAATGAACTGCTCCAGGTCATGGAGTTCCTCAACAATTCTTTGTGATTCTTCCCTGTCTTTTTTTATAATGTGTTCATCCATGACTATCCAGTAGAAGGCTCTGAATTAACTGATTTAGGTTCCCATTCAGAACAGATTCAACATCACTGACTTCGGTTCCTGTCCTGTGATCTTTGACCAATCGATAAGGCTGGAGAGTGTATGTTCTGATCTGACTGCCCCAGGCTATGGCATCCTTGGCCGCATATTTTTCCTGTCTCTCATCCTCAATTTTTTGGATTTCAATATCATAAAGCTTGGCTTTAAGTATCTTTAAAGCAGAATCCTTGTTTCTTTTCTGCGACCTCTCACTCTGACACTGGACTACTATTCCAGAAGGATTATGGGTGATGCGTATGGCAGAACTCGTCTTATTGACACTCTGACCTCCAGGCCCACTGGCCTTGAAGACGTCAACACGTAAATCCTCTTCATTAACCTCAATATTAATATCGTCTGAAATCTGGGGATAAACATCTACTGAGGCAAAAGAAGTGTGCCTGCGGCCTGAGGCATCAAATGGAGAGATCCTGATGAGCCGGTGAATTCCCCTTTCCTTTTTGAGCTGACCATATGCATAATCCCCTGTGATCTGAAGGGTGACGCTTTTAATTCCTGCCTCATCTCCTTGAATGTAATCAAGGTATTCAGTCTGGTATTCATTATTTTCCGCCCATCTCATATACATGCGCAAAAGCATTTCTGCCCAGTCCTGGGCTTCTGTACCTCCAGCGCCAGGATGAATCTCAAGAATTGCAGCATTCTTATCATCCTTCCCGCTCATAAATGCTTCAAGTTCCACCTGTTCAAGATTTCTGGAAAATAAGGCAAGATTTTCTCGCAAGGCTTCCAGAACTTCCTGTGACTGCTCATCTTCAGCCAGATCAAGCCATTCCATGAGATCCTGCTGCATTCTTTCCAGAGCTGTGTGCTTTTCAACTTCCTGCTCAAGTGTGCTTTTTTCTTTGAGCACCGGGGTCAGACTTTCAGGGTTATCCCACACACCAGGCCTTGAGAGTTCGTGCTCTATCTCTTGAAGCCTTTCTTTCTGGGCTTCCAGGTCAAAGACGCCCCCATAGTGAAGTAAAACGTTCTAAAACTTTTGCTGACTGAGCTTTCAAATCTGAATATTGAATCATTTTACAAATCGTCTCTTTCTTTTAATGTAGTGTATGAATAAAGCTGAAACCACCCCGAAAATCAGCACAAAATTAACAACCCAGTACAGTTCATAGTACAGTGTTCTGACGTCAATCAAACCCGCTTTATCTAAGATCACAGCATCTTCAAAAAGACTTGTACTATTGTAAACCACTCCGTCTGGAGCAATAAATGCGGAAATTCCTGTATTGGTAGACCGGATGACATACCTGTTCTGTTCCACAGCCCTGAG
>PWPY01000346.1 GCA_003558575.1 Desulfonatronovibrio sp. | reverse complement strand
ATGCACAACCCACAAATCACAATTATTAGGTGCTCCCACATGATAAATGTTTTTGGGATCAGCCATTTCTAAGGCATCCTTGGAAATACCGTATCCTTCACTCACTTTTACCTGATATGTAAGATATTCAGAATCTAAAGAATACCTGACCACACTCATTCCATTGTTGTCAGGAACTGAAATATCAAGAATCATCAAATGGTGCGGTTTTCCGTTACTGTCTTCAAATGCAACCTCTTCTCCAGTGCGCAGCCCTTCAAACCAGACATCCACCGGGAGCTGATTTGGGTCGCCAAACTGACTTTTTAGTTGGATGTTGGTTAAAGCGTCTCCAGGATGATTAAGATAAATGACCAGTTCTTCTCTGGTTGGTTCTCTGTCAATATGTGAAATAAGATTATCCCTTTCATCATTGATATTAATATCTTCTAAGCTCACCAAAGGAGATTCTTCAGTCCTTAAACGTATAGCTTCCTGGTATTTCTCCCCGAAAGCACTCTCATAAACCCAATCTGGAGGAAAGCCCAGAGGCAAGCGTCCGAACTTTCCAAGAAGCAGGTTACGAAAGGCATCATTACTATGTTTGTAAATTTCAAGCCTTGCTTCTTTAATTGTATCATCCAGCATATCTTCTGGGGTGGAATTAACCTTGTCCAGGACTTTCAGGAGTTTACGAACCCCTTTTTCTCCTTTATCCTTATATACATTGGTAATGGTCAGAAATGAGGTGTTCCAGGTAATCTGAGACCCGGGAGTCACGTCATGATATCTGGTGATTTTCCTGATACCTGCCAGGAACCTGAGCATATATGGCAGAAGATGGATATATCCTTGTTTCATTGCCCCTTCCTGAGAAGATGACGTCGCTCCTCCGGGCATGCCATGTTCTACGACATCATAGTCTATCCCTTGAAAATACGGAGCAGTATAACGATCATAGTAAGGCATGATCTGTTTAAGAACAAATCCGGATTTACGGATCATTTCTTTATTAAGGTTGGTTTTCATGCCCAATTCTTCGATATATGCAGCTGTTGACAGAACTTCTCCCTGTCCATACCACCTGACAGCGGCACCTATGGCCGTATCAACAATATGCGCACCTGCTTTGGCCGCCTGGGCAACGGCTGGTACAAAAAGACCATCTGTATAGTGGCGGTGATAATGCACGATAAGTTCAGGATATTCTTCACGAATCTCGGAAATCAACTCACTGATAAACGTTGGTGTGCATACTCCAGCCATGTCCTTAAGACCTAAAATAAACTTCTTTTGAGCCGCTTCTCTGGATAAACCGGTTACCTTCTTAATCATGCTGATGATTTCTTCAACAACACCCATATAATGCGGAATATCAAACCCCTTGGCATTGGAAAGTGAGATGGCTGGCTCAAAAATATTCTTTTTATGACTCATGGCCACCTCAGCAAAAGGAACCATATTGTCAATATGATTCAAAAAATCAAAACAGCGAATTACATCATAATCTTCACAAATCATTTCTCCTGTGAGCTGCATGATGTTTTTGGGCTGGGGCTTATAGCCAAGTACATTTGTTGATCTGATAAGTATCTGTTTAAGGGATTTAGGGGCAAACCGATTCCACTCCCTGGCTTCAGTAAATGGATAGGTCATGTTGGCCATCATGGCCACATGAAAGTGGGCACCACCACCATTTTCAAGAGAAAAGAATCCACAATTATCAAGGTATGGCCCGATAATTCTGTCTTCTGCCAGACGAAATCTGTTGCCACTATTGGACTGAGTAATATCTCTTGTGGTAGTGTCACAAAAGTGTACATAATCAGAATCCCTGATAAAATCCAAAATAGCATCCCGGTCTCCCCTTGGATAAGGATACTGATAATCTTCATTGACCTTTGGCAAGACTGGTTTGAATCTGCCCAGTCTTTTATCATGGACTGTTCTGTATTCTCCAAGCTGAACATATGGGTTGTGGCCTTTGGCAGAAATTTCAGCAACAAGGCTCGACAGCCTTAGTGCCTCAGGCTCTTGGTCACGGTAAACCATAAGCTCTGGAGTATTTGCCACAAAATTGGTATCATAGTGACCTTCTCTAAATTTGGCGTTGGTAATTATTCTGCGATGAAAAGGTATGGTTGTTTTGACTCCTCCGATAATGTATTCTCTGAGGGCTCTTTCCATTGTTCCCAAAATTTTGTCCCATGATTTGCCATAAGCAATGAGCAGTGACGCTGCAGAATCATACTGGGAAGGAAAGGTGTAGCCTGCAGTAATACATGAATCCACCCTGACTCCCTGTCCTCCAGGAGACTGATATCTGGTAATGAGTCCTGCATTGGGTGAAAACTGTTTTTGTGGATCTTCACAATTTACCCTGACCTGCATGGCATGATTGGTAGCAATCATATTGCTGTCATTGAATCTCAGTTCTGACCCAAAAGAAACAGCAATCTGCTCTTCCACCAGATCCACACCGTACCTGCATTCAGTAATTCCATGCTCAACCTGAAGCCTGGTGTTTACTTCAATGAGATAGGGGTTTCCCTTGTCATCCACCAGAAATTCTACAGTAGCAAGAGAGTGATAATTTACTGCATTGATCAGTTTTCTGGCATACTCCTT
>PWPY01000144.1 GCA_003558575.1 Desulfonatronovibrio sp. | reverse complement strand
GGGTAAATGCACAGGTGGTTGAATTGCCGGCAGCATCCGTGGCAGTATACTCTATGGGGTATGTTCCCACGGGCAATATGCTTCCGGGCGTGGGCCCTGCAGTTTGTGTTACGGTAACCTCACCACAATTATCTGTGGCATAAGGTATGCTCCAGTTCACACCGCCTTCGCAGTCGCCCGGGAAGAGGCTGACAGTGATCACTTGTCCTTCGGGACAGTTTTCAAACACAGGCGGCTGATCATCAGCAATTTCAATGGTAAACGTAGTCGTGCTGATGCAGCCATCCAGTGAGGCTACCACCGTAATGGTGCTGCTGCCATAGTCGCTGCTGGCGGTAAATGCAGGGATATGCGGATTGATGCCTGTTGCAGTGCCATCTTCAAGTCCAATATCTTCTCCTCCGTACCATTGATATTCCACGTTTATGTCTGCCGGATCTGTACCTAATAGAATTAATGGTACTTCAGCACCGGGACATAATGGTCCGATGTTATTGATGGACAATAGCTGAGGGCATTGCACCGATTCGACTAATGCATTGCTTGTCGCAAAAAGAACCTGACCTTGAAGACCTTCTCCTGTAACGACAACAGTGTTTAGAACACTGCCATCGTCGATGTCATCTTGTGTGATCGTGTAAGACGTAGTAAATGTTTCACTTTCTCCTGGTAAGAGGGTGGGAATATACCACGCATCGCCGGTCAGGTCATCCTCTATGTCGATGTCTGTGATTGTTACGTTTCCTGTATTCTCTATCAGAATGGTATAGTTGATCACATCGCCTGTGGCATTATAGCTGTTTTCAGCAGCTGTTTTGCTTACCGTAAGCTCAGGGTTCAAAGCATCCGGGTCAGCGGTGATGGTTTCATCATCATCGGCTCCCACGTCTTCGCCGTTAGGATCCATACCTGTGGCTACCACGGTGTTCAACACACTGCCTGCATCCAGGTCGTCTTGCGTAATAACGTATGTGGCTGTAAATGATTCACTCTCACCAGGCGCGAGGTTTGTGATAAACCAGCTGTCGCCGGTCAGGTCATCCACCACGTCGATGTCGGTGATGGTGATGTTGCCGGTGTTTTCCATTATGATGGTGTACAGGATTTCGTCGCCAATTGAATCAAACGTTGTAATTCCGGCATCACCGTTGATGCTTGTGAGTGTTTTGGTAATGATCAGTTCGGGTTGTCCAATGATCTCCGTAGTAAATGAGGATTCATTATTAGCAGGATTGGGATCTGTAATGTCATCACTGTTAACTGATGCGGTATTGGTAAGCATACCTGTCGCGGTGCTGCTGATTGTCCCCCTTATCACAATGATGCATTGCCCTCCGGCGGGAACTGTTCCTGCATTAAATGAGCCTGCCCAGGGCAGGAATGCTGCCTGACACCTTGATGCCTCTGGGTTCATAACCTCTGATGGCACAATATCAGTGATAATTACATTGGTTGCTTCAGAAGGACCATTGTTCTGGTAAACAATAAGGTAATAAATAGCTTCACCGTTCTGAATTTGTGCTGGATCGATAGCCAGATCATACACGTCTTCGGGAAGATCCAGCGGATCCACGGGGAATGTTGACGGATCGATCTGTATTTTAGTTATCTCAAGATCAGCTATTCTTGTTATGCTTGTTACGGCTGTTGACGAGTTGTTGGAAATGTCCGGATCCGGGACATCACTGTCAATGGTCGCGGTATTATTAATGATTCCAGAGGCATCCGGAAGCAAAACACCTTGCAACAATAAGGCAATGTTCTCCCCTTCATCCAATAACACGATGTTTATGCTTCCAGTCCAAGGTTCCCAGGTAGTTCCATTATCCAAAGAATATTCTGCATCCGAAATCATTGCCGGTATATTGTCAGAAATAATAACATTGGATGCGAATCCCGGTCCGTTGTTTGCAGCAGTCAGGGAATATGTGATTGTTTCCCCTGCAACTGCAGTAACAGGTCCTGTTTTCACAATGGACAAATCCGCCAGAAAACCAACCGGTGTATTGATTGTGTATGAATTGTTATCAGGGTTCGGGTCTTGTGTTGATGAGGTAACGGTTGCGGTATTTGGTAACGGATCCGAAGCAGTGTCTTCAACCATGCCCCTTAGCTGAAGGGTAAAGGTTTCATTATGTAGCAATGTGCCGATATCTGTGCTTCCTGTCCAATTGATCCATTGCCCGTTATCTAAATATTCTACTTCTGTTATGTTGACGGGATCGAAAATATCAGTGATGACAACATCATGCGCATTTGAGGGGCCATTGTTGAATACGGTTATGGTATATTTAATGGGGTCACCTATAACAACGGATCCGGAAGTCACAGATTTTGTGATGCTTAGGTCAGCCTCTGCTGAAATTGCGGTTACAAGTTCATCGGTATTATTTTCCGGATTTGGATCCGTGGTGTCGCTCGTGACGCTGGCTGTATTGGTTATGGTACCAGTGGCTCCAGGATCGAGATCTCCTTTGATTATGATGTTATTGACTCCGGGGAAGGTAAATGTGGGCAATATTCTGGTGCCATCCCATGATTGCCATGAGTTTCCGTTATTAAGGGAGTATTCAGTATTGAAAATATTAGCCGGCAGGTTATCTGTAATTACAACATT
>PWPY01000101.1 GCA_003558575.1 Desulfonatronovibrio sp. | reverse complement strand
TCCCTGACAAGTGTTTTTGTGACTGCTCTGGTAGCAGATCATTTCATGTCCATGTTTAACCAGCGTAAAATGGTACTTATCATCACCGAGATTCCCGAACAAATGGTAAAAGCCATTGGTCAGCAGGTACAAAGGGGTTCGACTTTTCTTTACGGACGGGGAGCCTACAGCGGGGAACGAAAGAAGATCGTGCTTACAGTAGTGAACAACTTTCAGCTCAAGAGGCTCGAAGAATTAATCTTTGCCAATGACCCCAATGCCTTTGTTATTATAGAAAATACCTTTAATGTGCTTGGAAAAGGTTTTTCCAAACGGATGATTTTTTAATCTGTACAGTGAGAATTTTTCAAAAGATATTGGTATCTGTTCATCATGCTGTGAGGGCAGCCTGGATCCTGATTGTTTTTCTTTTGCTGCAAACTCCCAGCATGAGCCCGTAAGTCAAAACCATTGGTCTATTCAGGCAGCCGAAGGTCCGTCTCTATCCATGATTTTGACTAACGGGCTCAGGACTGGTCAAACAAGCAGCAATGGCGAAAACCAACCAGGATGCAGGCTTTATCCAAAAGTAGAAGATGTGGTGAATAGATACAAAGTCTTTACTATACAATCCTGTTAAGAACAATTAACACTGGGTTAATCGTTATCCTGGTTATTGAAATGTTCTTCCCAAAAAATAAGTCTCTGGCAATTGGGGCAGCTTAAAATCTGTTCTCCTTTTTGAATTTCAATAAAAGACTGGGGAGGAATGCTGATATAGCAGCCAGTACAAATCCCGCGCCTGACAGAAACTATAACAGGGTTGTTAAGCCGGTCTTTAATGAAATTATATCTTGCAAGGATTGGAACAGGAACATCGGCACAGGCTTTTTTGCGGTTCTTTTCAAGGACGCGTATTCTTTTGTTGATATCTTCCATTTCAGAATCAAGGGTGGATTGACTGATGGCCAATTCTTCATTGACGGATTTTCTTTGAGAGGTCAACTCTTCCATTTTTTCCTGATGAACCTGAATATCTTCAATAAGATTTGTCATCTCATCTTCGCGAAAACGGTTCAGCTTTTCAAGATTGTCCATTTCCCGCATCATAGCGTGATATTCTTTGGTATTATTAACCATCATCAGTTTGTTTTTGCTTTTCTTTACCTTGTTGGAATCGTCCTCAATATCCTGGCCAAGCTTTTTTTTCTGCTGAGTTAAAAGATCCAGCCTTTCTTTAACATGACTGATCTGCTCATCAACAGATTCCAGAGAGGCCTGCAATTCTTCAAGATGTTTGGGAGCCTCCACCAATCTGTTTTTTAGTTTGATCATTTCTGAGTCGATGCCCTGGAGTTCCACCAGCTTTTTGATTTGATCAATATACTTGCTCAACGTAATCCTCCCATGAAATAAATTATCAAAGTATTTTGAAGGGTGATTGTCCTTCAATAAAAATAAGCTCAATCTCTTTTAGAGATTGTTTGAGTTCATTATACCACTTAAACATCATTTTTTCTTCTAAGATAAAGTGACCTACATCAAGAACCGCTCCTTTAAGAGCTAAATCCTGGGCCTGATGATATTTTAGATCACCAGTAATAAAAATATCAGCTCCCATATCAAATGCCTTAGAAGCCATGTCTCCACCAGATCCGGGG
Source organism: Desulfonatronovibrio sp. (assembly GCA_003558575.1). Lineage (GTDB taxonomy): Bacteria > Desulfobacterota > Desulfovibrionia > Desulfovibrionales > Desulfonatronovibrionaceae > Desulfonatronovibrio. Next base: position 984 of record PWPY01000101.1, on the reverse strand, counting down.
CAGCAGGCAATAGTTTGAATCATATCAGAAGGCTCTCCGACCATGGAAATATGTGCAATACCAAGAATATCCTTTAGCCTGGTTAAAAAAAGCTCAAACGACATTGACTGGACAAGCCTGCCTGTAAATCCCAGTCCTGAAATCTGATGATATTCCGGATTTTCAGTTACCATATAGAAAAAAGGCCATATATTCTTTTTTATTTCCTGCAGAAAGCAGTCAACCTTATCTGAAGGCAGGACTACTTCCTGGAGCAGACCTTCTGAGGTTGTTTCTTTATGCAGGATATCTTTTCGGCATGAAAAGTTAGTGATAGTGAAGTCAATTGGATGTTGAAAAGAGATTTGTGAATATTTTTTCAGGGCTGTGGGACACAATAAATCTACGCTCTCAAGTTTTAGTTCACTGGCTAACCACCTTGCAGGACCGTTGGGATTGGCATCAAGTGATGTATGAGCGCTGTATAATGTAGTACCTGAAGTGAGAAGAGTGGTTAGTATCTGCTTGAAAGAATCTTGCTGGTCTGGAAGTTTTGGTTTGAGAGAGAGCGGATGGTGAGTGAGTATAAAGTCTGCGTTCAGTTTGACGGCCTGGTTAATGCTTTTTTCATCTGGATCAAGGGCTACAGCCATTATTTTAATGTCTTGCTTAGACCCTGCCACCTGGATACCGCACTTGTCCCACTCTAAAGCAAGTCCCGGGGGGGCGTATGATTCAATGATTTCAAGTATTTTTTTTAATTGCATGAATGGGGTTGAAGACAAAAAAAGGTGCTTCCCTGTATAGTCCTAAGGAAGCACCTTTTTCCGGTTTTATTTCTTGCCGCTCAACAGGCAATATTTGTAAATTAAAATTAACAGTCAGCAATTTCAATCCCTATAAGTGGTGGGCCAACCAGGATTCGAACCTGGGACCTTCCGGTTATGAGCCGGTGGCTCTGCCAACTGAGCTATTGGCCCGAAAAAACATGAAGAGGAAATTTAT
>PWPY01000115.1 GCA_003558575.1 Desulfonatronovibrio sp. | reverse complement strand
TGACCAGAAGCCTTACAGGCATGTAGGTGAAAAGTTCCGTTGCCAGGTCAATGACGCTGGTAAAGGTGGACTCAAGTATTACTCCGGCAGGATTTCTGCCGACAGCTACATCAGCGGCAATTGCTCCACCCAGGGATCTGCCGAACACAAATATTTTTTCAGGAGGTATCCTCCTGGAGTTTACAAGGTACTGCCATGCGGCAAGGGCATCCTGGTAAGTTTCCTTTTCTCCCGGCCTGCCTGAGCTTTTACCATATCCCTGGTAATCAAAAATAAAGACAGACATATTCAAGGAGTTTAGCATCTCTATGGTCTGCAGTCTGTGAGAGATATTTCCGGCATTTCCGTGGCAGAACAGGACCACGCCCCGTTCCTCCTGAGCTGGTATATACCAGGCATGGATTTTATTGCCGTAGCTTGATTCAAGAAAGAGCTCCTGATAGGCAAGGCCTTTTTGAGCGGGATCCCCGGCCAGTTCACTGAAAGGGACATATACCATTCTGTGTTGAAAAAGATATACGTATCCAAGGAAGACAAGGTAAAAGAATAAAAGTATTCCCAATATGGAAATTATGGTTTTGAGCATGATTTATTGCTTTTTTAACTTATTGATAAAGATTATTAAAAACTTGATCCACCCAGATGATTAGAAATATTAAGGTTCTTCCGGTTTAAGCGTACTTGCATGTCAAGAAAAGAATATCTCACGCCCGGCATAGGAATGCCTTGAGTCGCGGAGCAAGGCACGAGAAAGATAAAGCAGGAGTAAGAGACTTAATATTCATACCCCCTGAGACGGGGTCTATGAACAAGTTACTCCCCGCCAAGGGCAAGAACCTTTTTCATTACTGCAACTCGCAGAAATGAAAAGGTGTTTACTCTTCTCAGCGATCTCAATGCCTCTACCGAGTCTTCGAGGGGGCGATAGATAATAAATTAAAGGAAATCAGCTAAGATTACAAATTTTTTATAACTATCAAATATTAAAATCCCTGTAACTGTTCAGCATATTTTTGTACTGGAGCCAATCCGGTTTTCTTATGTTGCAAAACCCGGATAGACTTCAGTATTTTGACTCAGGTTGCAAGTTTTGGTGAACAGATGTGATTTTTTGTTTTTAATCCGGATGGTTATTAAATGTTTTTGGCTTTGAGGCTTTATTTTCTTGACTTACAAAGTCATAGCCTCTTAAAAATACAAGTTTGGCAGACAGGACAATTTTTATTTTTGGGGTCTTGTTTCAGTGAATAAACAACTTAGAAAGCCTTATTTTTAAGATTTTATTTTGAAATTAAAGAGGAGTCAGATGAAATCCAGTAAAATGCCGGCGGATTTAAGAGATCCGGTCATAAGCGATAACGCAGCAACGGTTCTTTCCAAGAGATATCTTAATAAGGGCGAGGATGGTCAGCCTTTGGAAGATTTTAAGGCCATGTTCTGGAGAGTTGCCTCAAGCATAGCCAATGAAGAAAAGAAATACAAAAAATCCAGCTACAAGGCTGAAGAACTATCCAAGATTTTTTATGAGATGATGACGGATTATAAATTTTTGCCCAATTCTCCCACATTGATGAATGCAGGCACGGATCTTGGACAGCTTGCAGCCTGTTTTGTTCTGCCTGTGGGCGATTCCATGGAGGAAATTTTTGACGCCATTAAGTTTGCTGCGCTGATTCATAAATCAGGTGGAGGTACTGGTTTTTCCTTTTCCAGGTTAAGGGCCAAGGACAGCCGTGTGGGATCAACCGGTGGCATTGCTTCAGGCCCCATATCTTTTCTGAAGATTTTTAATACTGCCACTGAGCAGGTTAAGCAGGGAGGAACCAGGCGAGGGGCCAATATGGGAATCCTGCGCATTGACCATCCTGATATTATTGATTTCATTAAGGCCAAGGAACGTGATGGTGACTTGAATAACTTCAATCTGTCAGTTGGCCTTACAGAAAGGTTTATGCAGGCCGTGGAAAATGACGAAGAATATCCACTCATTGCCCCACATTCTGGCTCTGAAAAAGGCAGGCTCAAGGCAAGAGAAGTCTTTTCTCTTCTGGTACAAAAGGCCTGGGAGAGTGGTGATCCGGGCATCATTTTTCTTGATCGCATTAACAGGGACAATCCAACTCCTGACCAGGGCGAAATTGAAAGCACTAACCCCTGCGGTGAGCAACCTTTGCTTCCCTATGAGGCCTGCAACTTAGGCTCCATTAACTTAGATAAATTTTATTCTCAAAAGTCCCAGGATGGTATTGACTGGGAGGGGCTCAAGCAAACAGTTCATTTGAGTGTACGGTTCTTAGACAATGTTATAGACTGCTCAAGATATCCCTTGGAAAAAATAACCGAGATGGTTCATAAAAACCGCAAGATTGGTCTTGGAGTCATGGGATGGGCAGATCTTCTTTTCCAGTTAGAGATAGCCTATGACAGCCACAAGGCCTTAAACCTGGCAGGCGAGATAATGGAATTTATTCAAAAAGAATCCAGATCTGCTTCTAAGATCCTGGGATCTGAAAGAGGGCCGTTCCCTGCCTATGAGCAATCTGTTTATGCAGCTCAGAATATGGGTCCTTATCGAAATGCAACTACCACTACCATAGCGCCCACCGGAACTCTGTCCATTATTGCAGGCTGTTCTTCAGGTGTTGAACCGCTTTTTGCTTTGAGCTTTACCAGGCAGGTCATGGATGGGGAAAGACTGGTGGAGGTTAATCCCCATTTGGAACAGGCTCTTAAAGACGCCCAGAGTCACAGTTCCAAGATCATGGATGAAATTGCTCAGAAGGGCAGCATAAGGGATATGCAGTATTTAGATGACAGCTTGCGTGAAGTGTTTGTAACTGCCATGGATATTTCTCCGGAATCCCACCTGAAGATGCAGGCCGCCTTTCAGAAATACACAGACAATGCGGTTTCCAAAACAGTTAACCTGTCTCATGAAGCCACCCGCGAGGATATATGGAGTATCTATCAGATGGCCTATGAGCTTGGGTGTAAAGGAGTTACTGTTTACAGAGATGGCTGCAAGAATGCGCAGGTTCTTTGCACAGGTGATGGGGAAAAGGCCAGGGAAAAAGGTCAGCAGGGACTTATGAGTGTCAGGGAGCGACCGGATGTTGTTTATGGATTTACCCAGAAAGTACGGACCGGGCTTGGTGAATTGTATCTGACCGTTAATGAGGTGGATGGTAAGCCATTTGAGGTTTTTGCCACCATTGGGCGATCAGGACGGTCTATTACAGCCAAGGCCGAAGCCATTGGAAGACTTGTCTCTCTGGCTCTTCGCTCTGGTATAGATGTCAGAGCCGTGGTTAAACAACTTAAGGGGATTGGCGGTGAGCACCCGGTATTTCAGAAAAAAGGTCTCTTGCTGTCCATCCCTGATGCAGTAGGCTGGGTTCTGGAAAGCAGATATCTGCAGGGCAACAAGGCTTCATCTGACTATGTGGGACTGCAGAAACCTGCCTGTCCGGATTGTGGAGATGAGTTAGTGTTTCAGGAGGGCTGTTTTGTCTGCGGTTCATGTGGGTACACCAAGTGTGGTTAGAATATAATTAGCAGGCTGTTGAAAATCTCCCAATTGCTGCGTCGCTGCAAAAAGTTCAAACTCTTACGTATGGATAAATACGCTGCGAACTTGAACTTCTTTTGCTCCTTGCACTTGGAATTTTTGAACAGCCTGCCTGATAAGGACTTTTTCACACTGTTAGGCAAATCTGAGTTTTGGGGGATAACGCCTATGGCCTTTGAACAATATCTTCTGGTACAGGATTTTTTATAATCAAGATGATTAATGTAAGGTACCTTTCTCACTCGTTTGGCCGATACTGGGCCTTGAAGAATATTACTTTTTCCCTTGAAAAAGGAGATTTCTTATTTTTGACCGGGCCTTCCGGAGCGGGGAAGACAACCTTGATGAGACTGTTGCATGGCAGTCTGCCGCTGCAAAGGGGGGCTGCGGCAATTGCCGGTTTTGATCTTAAAAATCTGGCTCCCAGAAAACGCTATCTTTTAAGACGTCAGGTAGCCATAGTTTTTCAGGATTTCAAAATTCTTCCGGATCGTTCTGTCTGGGATAATGTGGCTCTACCTTTAATTGTCAGGGGAATGGTCAAAAACCAGGTTCAGAAAAGAGTAAGGGCAGTCTTGAGGGGACTCAGTCTTGATCGTAAATCATGGTGCCTTTGCCGGGAGATTTCCGGTGGTGAACAGCAAAGAGTAGCAGTGGCCAGGGCGGTGGTAGTTAACCCCAAGGTCCTTCTCGCTGATGAACCGACAGGAAATCTTGACAAAAAGCTCTCAGTGCAGCTTATGGAGGTTTTTCGCCAGTTTCACGTGCATGGAACAACTGTTGTGTTTGCCACTCATAATGAGGAACTTATCAGAAGCCAGAGCGGGGCAAAGGTTCTTGCTCTTAAAGACGGAAGTATTGCTGGTGCCAATTGGTCTCTCGAGGAGACAGGAGTATGAGAGTTTTCCGGCATCTTTTATATCAGGGTATTGTCAATCTGGGTCGCAATAAATGGGCTCAGGTATTTACCGTGAGCGCGGTCACCTTTGTGGCCTTTTTGGCCGGCTTATTCCTGTTGCTGCTTTTTAACTTCAATCTTGCTGTACGATCCACCCAGGATGGCATTCAATATCAGGTATACTGGCAAAGTGGCTATTCCATGGATGAAATTAACAGCCAGTGGAATGACATCAGGACCTGGGAAATTGAATCCATTAGAACTTATACGCCAGACGAAGCCCTGCAGGGTCTTGTTGATTCCATGAGCGGTGATTATGATCCAGGTCATCTGTCTAAAAACAATCCCCTTCCTGCCACTGCGGTAGTTGAATTTTCTCTGGATACTGAACAGGGCGAAGACCTTGCTCAGGAGATCCTTTCAAGACTGGAACAGCTTTCAGGAGTTGAAAGGGTCAGTTATAATCCCATGCAGATGGATATGGCCAGAACCTGGCTTGCAGTGACTTCAAAAGTATTCTGGCCCTTGATTGCCTTCATGTTCCTCATTACCGGACTTGTTGTTGCCAATACCTTGAAGCTTAATCAGATTAATCGCAGAGATGAGGTTGAAATTCTCTCTCTTGTTGGCGCAAGCTCTATTTATATAAAGTTTCCTCTCCTGATAACCGGAGCTCTTCAAGGTCTGATTGGGGGAGTTTTTTCCGTTCTGCTGCTCAAGACCGTACATCTCCTTATCAAAGACATCCTTAATTTTCCCCCCATCTGGGTCAGCATAGAGTTCCTGCCTCCTCTGTATACAGGTATTTTTGTAGCTGCTCTTGTTGGTGTTGGAATAATGAGCAGCTTTCTAACTGGTAAAGATCAGGTTAGACAGGTTTGAACTGAGATATATGTCTGACCATAAGCATCAATATCTGTGGAGTCAGAATGGGTTCTGACCAATGCATTAAATTGGATATGCTGGGAAAGAAATGGTTTTTCAGCAGAAGTGGAAACCTTGAAAAACTCTGGGATAAAATGACCGGCGATGAACCCGGAGATGAGGACAGAATTCCTTATTGGGCGGAGATTTGGCCTGCATCCATTGTTTTGGCTGAGCATATTCATGAATGCTCCAATATGATCAGAGCCAGGTCTTGTCTGGATGTCGGTTGCGGCCTGGGACTTACATCCGTAGTAGCCCAGTCATCCGGGGCAGATGTATTGGCCATGGACTCCCAGTTGGAAGCTCTGCGTTACTGCCGTTATAACGCCTTTTTGAACAATAAAAGAGATTTGAAATGCGTACAGATGGATTGGAGAAGTCCGGGAATAATGGCTGGAATTTTTGATTTTATCTGGGCTGCGGATGTCCTTTATGAAGTGCGCTTTACTCATCCGTTAACCAGACTTTTTAAGATGGCCCTTAAGGTTGACGGAAAAATATGGATAGCAGATCCTCAGAGAAATGTTTCAGAAAAGATCTGGCATATTTTTCAAGACAGTGGCTTCAAAATCAGAGAGTTGAAAAGAGAAAAGGCTGGTTTGAACAGTCATAAAGCAACAGTCAGGCTGATTGAGCTGACAGTATAGTTACGAAATATTATTAATTTCTGAATTCGGAGGTCGGCATGGGCAAGACGATTCGTTTCGGGGTATCCTTGGATTTGGACCTTTTGACTAAATTTGATGATTTGTGTGAAGAAAAAAGCTATCAGACCAGATCAGAAGCCATTCGTGACCTTATCCGCGGGGCTCTGGTACAAAGGGAGTGGGAGGATGATGACCGGGAAACCATGGGCGTTTTGTCTTTGGTTTATGATCATCACCATAGCGATTTGTCTCAGAAACTTACTGAAATTCAGCACCAGGCCCTTGATGCTGTTGTGACTTCCCTGCATATTCATTTAGATCATCACAACTGTCTTGAAGTGCTTATCCTGAAGGGCTCCGGGCGAAATATAAAAGACACAGCCCAGAAACTTATTTCAACCAAGGGTGTAAAACATGGTAAGCTTAATCTGACAACAACAGGCAAGGAAATCATCTGATGCAGGATGTTCAGAGCAGTCCTTCTGAAGTTCCCATGTCCATTGATCGTGTGGGGGTCAAAAATCTGCAGATTCCCCTTCTGGTTCAGGATCGTCTCAAAGAAAGTCAGCATACCGTAGCAGATGTTGACCTGTGCGTGGATCTTCCGGCCAGGTTTAAGGGAACTCATATGAGCAGGTTCCTTGAGGTTTTAAGCTCCTGGTCGAAAGTTCTGGATTATGACAGCTTTAAAGATCTACTTTCAAGGGTCAGGCAAAGCCTTAAGGCTGAAAGGGCTGTTTTGAGGTTTGATTTTCCATATTTTTATGGTCGGAAAGCACCGGTCAGCAAACATGAATTTGTCATTAATTACAAATCATTTCTTTCTGGAGAGCTTTCAGGTCAGAAGGTCAAAATGATCCTGGGGGTTGAGGTCCCGGTTATGACGGTGTGCCCCTGTTCTTTGGCTATCAGTGAAAAAGGAGCCCACAGCCAGAGGGCTCTGGTCAGAATCAAGTGTGGCTTCAAAGGGTTATTATGGCTTGAGGAGTTAATAGATATTGCTTCTCATTCCGGATCATCTCCTGTTTATCCCCTGTTAAAAAGAGAAGATGAAAAGTATGTGACCGAGGCTGCCTTTTCCATGCCTTCTTTTGTGGAAGACGTAGTGCGCAGGGCTGCCCAGAGCCTTGATGAACATGAATTAATCAAATGGTATGAGGTGGATGTGGAAAGCTTTGAATCCATCCATAACCACAGTGCCTATGCCAGGATATGCAGACCGGCTGTTTAACTGTTTCAGAAGGTAATATTGATCCGCTATCCCAATTACACAGGACCCTTTCATTGGCACTATAATGGTTATGGCTGGCAGATACATTCAGCAAGGATCCATATAATCCGGGCTGGTAAAGGAATGTTTGATTTTATTTGTCTTTAAATGTAGTCTGTCTGCCTTTGTCAGTGTTTGGGGTGTATAATCACCAGCTGTTAGTTATCTGAATATTTCTGTTAGAAGCGTTCCACTCGTGCGCGCCCGGGATCAAACCTCTATGCAACTTGAAATAGCCTTAGCGCGTTTGAGATTGCCGCGCTCGAAGACTCGCTCGCAATGACATCTGAGCTGTCACAGATGAAGTTACGCAAAACCTGTCATTGCGAGGGAGCCACAGCGACCGAAGCAATCTGTATGGCAAAGCCGTAATGTTTTGAATTTATTGCTAATATGCTTTAAGTTACTTGTAAGCCAAAGCTGCGAGTAACTCAGACCGCTCAAAACCTGGATCCCGGATCAAGTTTTTTTGGAGTTACTTATGATCCATTAAATTTATATAGAACATGTGTAAGTCAGATTTTATAACAGAATATTTTCAAATCAGGAGATTGTATGGCTAAGAAAGGGTTGTCCCCTCAAGAGTTGCGCAAAGAAGCACTGGAAACAGCGATAACCACTATTGAGCGAAAGTACGGGCAGGGATCGGTGATGCGTCTTTCTGATGATGCCCATCAATCTATTCCTTTTATTCCCACAGGTTCCATTGGTCTTGATCTTGCCCTTGGACTTGGCGGCATCCCCAGGGGGAGGGTTACTGAAATATATGGTCCTGAATCTTCCGGGAAAACCACTCTTGCCCTGCATATTATTGCTGAAGCTCAGAAAAAGGGCGGAGTGGCTGCCTTTGTTGATGCTGAGCATGCCTTAGATGTCACTTATGCCAGAAGGCTTGGAGTAAATACAGAGGAGCTTTTGATATCCCAGCCGGATTACGGAGAGCAGGCCTTAGAAATAGCTGACCTGCTGGTTCGTTCAGGTGGAGTTGATGTTGTGGTTATCGATTCTGTGGCAGCCCTTATTCCTCAGGCTGAGCTTGAGGGCAGCATGGGAGAAACCCAGGTTGGCGGACAGGCCAGGCTCATGTCTCACGCCATGCGCAAGCTTACAGGCACAATCCATAAGTCCAAGACCTCAATAGTTTTTATCAATCAGATACGCATGAAAATAGGAGCCATGGGCTATGGCAACCCTGAAACAACTTCAGGAGGAAATGCTCTTAAGTTCTATGCTACCATTCGCATGGATATCCGCAAGATCCAAACCTTAAAAGACAAAGAAGAAATTGTAGGCAACCGGGTCAGAGTCAAGGTTGTCAAGAACAAGGTTGCTCCACCTTTCAGGGAAACACAATTTGACATACTTTATGGCTTAGGAGTTTCCAGGATAGGTGAGTTGCTGGACCTTGGAGTGGAACACGGTATCTTGGAAAAAAGTGGAGCCTGGTATGCTTATGGTTCAGAGAGGTTGGGACAGGGCAAGGAAAATGTCAGGGCCTTTCTTCTGGAAAATACTGAAATCGCTGAAGCAATTGAAAAGGATCTTCTGGTCCATATGGGTGTTGTTGAACCGGATACACAGGAGGAATCAGAGGATTCCGGCACAGACAGGCAGTCAAAGTAAAGGAGTATTTTCGTGCCAAGCTCAGCCCAGATTAGAGAATCATTTTTAAATTTTTTTAGAGAAAATGGTCACACCCTTGTTTCCAGTTCGCCTCTTGTACCTCAAAATGATCCTTCCCTACTTTTCACCAACGCCGGTATGGTCCAGTTTAAAAAGGTTTTTTTAGGTCAGGAAGTCCGTGACTATAAAAGGGCGGTCACTTCCCAGAAATGCCTTCGAGTGGGCGGAAAACACAATGATCTGGAAAATGTCGGTCGAACAGCAAGGCATCATACCTTTTTTGAAATGCTGGGTAATTTTTCTTTTGGTGATTATTTTAAAGAGGATGCCATACGGCTTGCCTGGCAGTTTTTAACGGCTGAGCTTGGTTTATCCCCGGAAAAGCTGTATATTACCATTTATCAGGATGATGATGAAGCCATGAAGTTATGGCTGAAAATTGCCGGCGTTTCTGAAAACAGAATTTTTCGGCTCGGAGAAAAAGATAATTTCTGGTCAATGGGCGACACCGGTCCCTGTGGTCCCTGCTCTGAAATTCTGTATGACCAGGGAGAAGGAATGTCCTGTGGCCCGGAATGCGGCATAGGTGTTTGCGACTGCGACCGCTATCTTGAAATATGGAACTTAGTTTTCATGCAGTTTGACCGGGATGATCAGGGCAATCTTAATCCTTTGCCCCGTCCAAGCATTGATACCGGTATGGGCTTGGAAAGAGTCAGTGCCGTGTGCCAGAATGTCTTCTCCAATTATGATACAGATATTTTCAGGACATTTATTGATTTTATGGCTGATATGGCAAAGGTCTCTTATGGCGACAACGAAGAAAGTGATGTGGCGCTACGAGTTATAGCTGACCATGCCAGGGCTGCAGCCTTTATGATTGCTGATGGTATCCTGCCCTAAAATGAAGGCCGCGGCTATATACTGCGAAGGCTTATTCGCAGGGCTTACCGTTTTGGCCGAAGCATTGGTATGCATGAGCCTTTTTTGTATAAGGTGTCTCAAGAAGTTGCCAGGATCATGAATGAAGCCTATCCGGAACTCTTGGAAGTCAGGGATTTTATGGCCAGGGTGATTACTGAAGAAGAAGAGCGCTTTGCCGGAACCCTTGAAAAGGGTCTGGTTCTTCTTGAAGAGGAAATGAAGACATTGAAAGATCAGGGCGGCACAGTCATTCCTGGTGAAGTGGCCTTTAAACTTTATGATACTTATGGCTTTCCCCTGGACATTGTTAATGATATTTCAGAGAGAAATGGTTTGAGTGTGGATGAGCCGGGTTTTAATGAACTCATGGCTCAGCAAAGAGAACGGGCTAAGGCAGCCTGGAAAGGGGCAGGTCAGGACAGCCTTTTTGCTTCCCTGATGTCTGCTGCAGGCAGTGATGAGCTAAGAGTTGAATTTGTGGGCTATGCACATTTAAAATCAGAGGGCAGGATAAGCTTTTTGCTGGATATGGGTGGTAAGCCTGTAAAAGAACTTGTTGAAGGTGAGACAGGCTGGCTTGTGTCGACTTATACTCCATTTTATGGAGAATCAGGTGGGCAGGTAGGTGACAAGGGAAGGATATCTTCTCAAACCGGCCAGGCCAAGGTTGAAGATACACGTAAGCCCCATAGTGAAATAATTGTCCATCATGTGA
>PWPY01000251.1 GCA_003558575.1 Desulfonatronovibrio sp. | reverse complement strand
TCTGAACCTCGGCCAGAATAAACAAGGTGATAAAAGCAGACCCTCGGGATTTCCATATCCCTGAGGATTTGAAAAATTTTCGGCACTTCATTAATGTTTCTTTTATTGACAGTAAAGCGCAGACCCACCTTTAATCCTTCAGCCTGACAGTTTTCTACTCCCTGCATTGCCTTTTTAAATGAGCCTGGAACTCCTCTGAACAGATCGTGAACCTCTTCTCCTCCGTCCATGGAGATTCCCACGTATGACAAACCCACTCCTTTAAGCTCTCTGGCCTTGGATTTGGTTATCAATGTACCATTGGTGGAAATAACAGCCCTCATTCCTTTGCTTACCGCGTGTTTGGCCAAATCAGTCAGGTCCTGCCTTACTAAGGGTTCTCCGCCTGAAAAAAGCATTACCGGTGCACCGTATGCAGCCAGGTCATCTATGATGGCCTTGCCCTGGTCTGTATTTATCTCATCAACACCATCGGTTTCAACAGCCTGGGCGTAGCAGTGAACGCATTTCAGGTTACAGCGTTTGGTCATATTCCAGACCACAACAGGTTTTTTATCCTTGGAAAATTGAAGCAGATGTGAAGGTAGTTTACCTGCCTCCCGACCATAACGCAGCGCATCTGAAGGTTCAATGGCTGCACAGTATAGTTTAGATATGCCAATCATTTATTTTTACCTTTGGTTTTAAGATTATCAGACTAAATAACATTGCCTTTGCAGTAAAAAAATTGTCAATATTTTAGTTAATGTTAGAATTATTGTAAAATATCAGTAGGTGGCGGGGCCTGATGGATGGCATCAACCAGCTTCTTGCGTGATTGAAGAAGGTTTTCTCTAAGTTCAATCCTGGCCTTATAAGGAATTTTAGTAAAATCTTTACTGTCCACGAACTCGGTAAGTTTTTCCATCTCAGCAGTTATTTTTTGCAACTTATCCAGGGTCTGATTCTGCGCTGGGTTAACTTTGGCTGCTATTTCAGCAAGGTATCTTATTTCCTGGGTTATCCTGTGCAATTCAGACGCGCTTAACTGTTTGTTCTGCTGGTATTTCATGAGCCTTTTGCTTAGAATTTTTCGTATTCTGTCGAACATTTTTTTAATCCGGTTGTAATCAAAACAGCAATGTTGCCAGGACCATAATTATTATCAAAGGGGTTATCATGGCTACGATTACTTTTAAGAAAGATGTTTCATGGATCTGCTTGTAGCCTATAATGGTAACTCCCAGTGACCAGACAGCTCCCACAAGTGGTCCAAGAAAAGGAAGGAGGCCAAGGATCATGGGCGCACTTCCATAGGCAGTTGCTCTAAAAGTTCCTTCAAATCCAGATTTTCCAGCCTGAAAAAGAGTCAAAAAAAGATGGGTTATTCCCGAAGCTATGAAAAGCCATATCCCCATAAATATTGGGTAGACTATTACTATAAAAAAAGATCCCAGTCCCATAACTCCCATACCCAGTCCACCTGCGTCATGCTGGGCTGCTGTGGGAAATATTCCGGCCATATTCCAGATAAAGGTGGCCAAGGCTTGAATAACAGAAATCATGAGGAAAAACGCCAGGGGCATTACAAAACCTTTGAGGGGCATTTTATAGAAAAAAGCTGAAGGAGCCAGCATAGCCCTCTTAACCGTCTCAATAAAGCCTGGGAAAAAACCTGATTCTTCTAAGGTTTCCCATGGAACTTCATATCCTGAGCCCTTAGCCTGCTCAGTTTTGGGGGCATCCTCCTGACCATTGCCCATATTTTCAAGCCTTGACCAGATGGAATCATCATCTTTGTCTTTTTGGCTGAGTTCATCTGAGACTGGGCTGTTCTCCCGAAAATGTTCTTCTTCCTGTTCCACAGGTTTTTCTATGGTAAAGTCCTGCTGGCTCACGGATCGAAACTGAAACTTTTCTCCGCATTTTGGGCAGGTTGCTTTTTCAGCTTTGGGAGGTATTTTTTCATCAGGAACATCCTGCATGAACTCACATTTGGGGCAGATTATTTGCATTTGGGAGTATCCTTACTGTCTCGAATATTTTAAGCAGGCTGTTAAGGCATCCATGCAAGCCTGATTTATTAAAACATGACCAAGTCTATCCATATAAAAGCTTTGAATCAAGCCTGGAAATTGAACAAAAAAAAGGGACCCAAACGGGTCCCTTTTTTAAGCAAAGGAAAAATAATTGTTAATTATTTCAATTTCTGGGACTGGATTACTTCTGCAAAGGCTGAACCCACCTCTTTAAGCATACCTATGACCTCATCGATTATTTGTACATCCATTTTGAGATTGGCCATTAAGAGCCGGGACTGACAGAACTGATAAAGAGCATGAAGGTTTTCAGCAACCTCACCACCTCTTTCAGTATTCAGGCTGGAATCAAGCTCAGCAATAATATCCAATGTTTTAGATATGGCGTTGCCTTTTTCCTGGTAGTCTTTTTCTTCAATTTTTATCTTGGCCTGTTCAAGAAATTTTATGGCAGCTTCAAAAAGCATTACAACAAGTTCTTCCTGACTGGTTGTGTTAACTTTGGTACTGAAATATGCTCTGGCAGCGTTACTGTACATTAATGACCTCCCGTGAATTGTCGGCTTTTTCTAACGTGGGTTGATTACTTTATCGGTCGGAAGGGCATTTACTTAATACTTTT
>PWPY01000003.1 GCA_003558575.1 Desulfonatronovibrio sp. | reverse complement strand
TGATTCCTATTCTTATGGGAATAATCGTGGGATATGTTGTGTGCTTATTCTTAGGTCTTGTGGATTTTACGCCTGTCAGAGAAGCAGCATGGATAGCTCTGCCTTCATTTACATTCCCTGAATGGAACTGGCATGCCATACTGTTTATTGTCCCTGTAGCCATTGCCCCGGCCATAGAACATTTCGGGGATGTAATGGCCATAAGCTCAGTAACCGGAAAAAATTATATTGAAGACCCAGGTGTAAACAAAACTCTTCTCGGAGACGGTCTGGCAACTTCTTTTGCATCAATGCTGGGTGGACCCCCCAATACAACATATTCAGAAGTGACTGGAGCTGTGGCTCTTTTAAAAATCTTCAATGTAGGCATCATGACCTGGGCAGCTATATTTGCCATTCTTCTGGCCTTTGTGGCCAAAGTTGGAGCCATACTGTCCACCATTCCAGTACCGGTTATGGGTGGAATCATGATCCTGCTTTTTGGAGCTATAATGGTAGTAGGCATTGGAAGCTTAGTTCGGGCCAGGGTCGATATGATGCAACCCAGGAACATGGCCATTGCAGCTGTGATTGTGGTGTTTGGAGTTGGAGGCATGTCCTTTTCAGCCGGAGAATTTTCCCTTCAGGGAATCGGTCTGGCAGGAATTATTGGTGTTGTGCTCAATCTGATTCTCCCCCATCCCCGTAAATAAGAAACCTCAAAATAAGCACATCAGCAATTAATCATGACAGGTTTCCGGGAGTTTATTTGAGCTTTTGGGAACCTGTCATTAAAATCATGGCAACCATTTATCGCCAATGGTCAGCAAAGCCTGCCTTCATGTTACGATACAGTTGCCAATTATGATGCATTTTCTGCTGATTCTTCTGACTCAATGGGGATGGGCTGGTCATCTTCAATGGGCCAGGACCTGATTACCGCCTGGATAAGGGTTGCCAGGGGAATAGCAAAGAAAATTCCCCAGAAACCCCATAATCCTCCGAAAACAAGGATTGCAGCAATTACTGCTACTGGATGAATATCCACAACCTCTGCCAAAAGCAGGGGTGCCAGTACATTCCCGTCAAGAAGCTGAATAATGGCATAGGATATCAGAACCCAGATGAATTCCGATTCAAAACCCCATTGGAAATATGCAACCATAGCCACAGGAATTGTAGCCACTGCAGCACCAACATAGGGAATAAGAACAGAAAATCCCACAATGGCTCCAAGGAGCATGGAATACTGAAGATTCAAAAAGGTAAAGACTACAAAAGTCATGCCCCAGACGATAATAATCTCCCAGGTTTTACCCCGGATATAGTTGGAGATCTGAACATTAACATCTTCCCAGACCTTGGTGGCCAAAGACCGGTCTCTGGGCAAAAAACCAGAAAACCAGCTGATAATTTTTTCCTTATCCTTTAAAAAGAAAAAAACCAGAAGCGGAACAATAATCAGGTATACCAGCAGAGTTATCAGCCCCACAACTGAAGCCACTGAAATGGAGAGAATATTCTGGGCAAGCTTGCCCACTTCGCCCCTGATCACAGAAAAAATTTCAAATACCTGCTCTTCAGAAATAAATTTGGGATAATGCTCAGGCAATTGAAGAAGAAGATTTTGAGCTTCACTGATCATTATAGGCAGCTGTTGCACGAGCTGTGTGACCTGCTTGGTCAACAACGGAACCAGCCAGAAAATGCTGAAAAACAATATAAGCACAAAAAACATAAAGGTAATGATAACGGCTGCAAGCTTGGGCAGACCTCTTGTCATAAACTGCTTAACTATCCCATCTAAAAGATATGCTATTATCAAGCCTGCGAAAAAAGGAATGAGCATCTTCCCGAAAAAATAAATCACCCCAAAACCTGTAAGCAGCAGTACGGTCAGGATGACCACCTGAGGATTGTTAAAATGCTTTTCAAACCATGTTTTGACTAACTGCATGAAAAACTGCCCGTTTTATTAAGTTTTTTGCTCTACCTGAAAATGACAACATCTTACTTTTGAGCCTAAGCCACATATATATGGACTTTTTTCCAATGGCAACCACAAGAAAGTGTTGATTGTTGACAGAAAAAAAGTTTAATGCTTAGTCGAAATTCGAAAACACAACCCCAAACATTTAGCCCCTGGCACAAAAAATTATGCTTGAAGAAAACCTTTTACTCGCGTTTACCCTGACTACCCTTGCCGGATTATCCACAGGCATTGGTAGTTTTATTGCTTTTTTTACAAAACACACCAACAAATCTTTTCTGTCCATGGCCTTAGGATTTTCAGCAGGGGTAATGATTTATATTTCATTTGTTGAGCTCATACCCGAATCCCTGGAAATGCTGGAACCCATCCACGGCCATGAAATGGCCGCCTGGATTATGACTCTTGCCTTTTTTGCCGGCGTATTTTTCATCGGAATCATCGACCGTATGGTTCCTGAACATGAAAACCCCCATGAAGCCAGAAAGGTTGAAGAAATTCAAGATGGTATTGACCGCAAAAAAATGCACAGGATGGGGATCTTCGCGGCCCTGGCCATTGCCATTCACAATTTTCCCGAAGGCATGGCCACCTTCTTTGCCACCTTAGCTGACCCAACTTTGGGCATCGCCATAGCCATTGCTATTGCCTTGCATAATATACCTGAAGGAATT
>PWPY01000092.1 GCA_003558575.1 Desulfonatronovibrio sp. | reverse complement strand
TCCGCCATTAGGCCCCAGTACAGCGAGAAAGTCTCCAGCTGATACTTGCAGGTTTACTTTTTCCAGCACTAAGTGTCCATTGTATGAAAAGCTTAAATCCGTGACAGATATTACTTTTTTAATGTGCTTCTCCTTTCAGCGCTTCCTTGAATTTATGCGCCACTTCCACCATGTTTTCCATCCAGCTTTCAGCAAGGGGATTTATGGAAAGGGTTTTTCCTCCTATGGAATCAGCAATGATCTGGGCGCTTCTCTTTGAAAATTGCGGTGAAACAAAGACAATCTTTATGTGTTTATGAACAGCTGTGTCAATAAGATGCTTTAGGTCAGCAGCCTTGGGCTCCTTGCCTTCTACCTCAACAGGGAGCTGAATCAAACCATATGCCCTGGCAAAATAACCCCAGGCTGGGTGAAAGACCATGAATTTTGTTCCAGGTCTTATTTCTGAAAGGATTGATTTAATTTCCTGATCCAGGCTGACAAGTTCATTGATAAAACTGATGTAATTATCCTGAAAATACTCTTTGTCTTCAGGTGAGGTCTGAACCAGGGCCTGATAGATATTTGAGGCCTGGACCATTACCAGGTCCGGAGAGAGCCAGACATGAGGGTCCCTGCCGTTGCTTTTGCAATCATGTCCATGGTTGTGACCGTGCTCATGTTCGTGGTTATGACCGTGATCATGTCCATGAGAGTGCGGGGTCATGGGTATTTTGTTTATGCCCTTGTCGGTGTGAACAACTTGAAGGTCCTGGTGCATTGAACTGATCCTGGGAAGCAAGGCTTTTTCGTACTCAACTCCAATGGCCATATATATGTCTGCCTTTCCAAGGTCCACCATCTGGGCTGGTTTTGGCTCAAAGGAATGAGGACTTGCTCCAGGTGGCAGCATAACTGATACATTGACTTTTTCTCCACCAATTTTTTCCACAAAATATTTCTGGGGGGGGATGCTGACAATGACATTCAGTTTCTGGGCCAGAGCCTGGGATGATGACAGAAAAAATGTCATCATAAGTATCAATGCAAAGCATAATGGAAACAGTCTGTGTGTTGAAATGGTCATGTAATCTCTCATAATCATAACTCCAATTCTGATAAAAGGTTATAATAGTTTTCATCTGAAAGGAAAGACTTTCAGGCTTTGAAATTATGGTTCTTCGACGTTTTATATGAAATTGCTGCTCATATTTTTTGCTTGCCCCGCGTTCGGCGATAAGCAGTTTTTTTAATCCACACGAAACGTCGGATAACCGTAATTATTTAATTCATTGAGTTGTTAAGGATCATTATCAACAAATTTGATAATAGATTATCATTTATGGGTGGTCAAGTATGGAGAAGCAAAAAGTTGCAAATAAACGCCTTTAAAAATATAGTGTCAGATTGGAGGACGGCGCAATGAAGCAAAAAACCCGGCAAAGGCTGGCCATTGTTGATTGTCTGAATAATGCTGATGGTCCTATGACACCTCAGGAAATCCATGAACTGGCACAAAAGGCTGTTTTAGGTCTGGGCATTGCTACAGTTTACAGGAATCTCAAACTACTGGTCACTGAAGGTAAAATCAGAGAGCTGATTTTTCCTGGAGAAGGTGCAAGATACGAACTGGCTGACCTGGGACACCACCACCATTTTTTGTGTCGGGACTGTGACCGTGTTTTCTGCATTCAGGGTTGCCCAGGAGGTTTTAATGAGATGATCCCCAATGGTTTCGTCTTAGAGGAACACGAGATAGTTCTGTATGGAAAATGTCAGTATTGCCTTCAGGATTGTAATGCGATGGACAAATCAGCCCGTTGAAAAACTCCCAATTGCTGCGTCGCTTGAGATTTTTGAACGGACTGTTGGATAATGACTTTTTCAACACTCAAAAATACTAATAATCTAACTCAGGAGAACATAATGCGCTGGAGCAGATATTTCATTCCCACACTCAAGGAAGAGCCTGCAGAGGCTGAAGTAATAAGTCATAAACTATTGCTCAGGGCGGGCATGATCCGCAAGCTCACATCCGGAATCTATACTTATTTGCCTACAGGATGGAAGGCTCTGCAAAAAATTTCAGCAATTGTTCGCCAGGAAATGAACCGTTTCAACGGGATTGAACTTCTCATGCCTGCAGTGCAGCCGGGCGACCTCTGGGTGGAATCCCAGCGTTGGGAGGCTTATGGCAAGGAACTGCTGCGCTTTAAAGACAGACATGATCGTGATTACTGCATCGGGCCCACTCATGAAGAAGTAATTACAGACCTGATCCGAAGGGAAACGAAATCTTATCGTCACCTGCCCCTGAATCTTTACCAGATTCAGACCAAGTTCCGGGATGAAATAAGGCCCAGGTTCGGACTAATGCGTGGCCGGGAATTTATCATGAAGGATGCTTATTCTTTTGATATTGACGATGCAGGTGCGTCCAGAAGCTATGAGGAAATGAGGCAGGCCTACATAAGTATTTTTGAGAAGCTGGGCCTCAAGTTCAGGGCTGTTGAGGCTGATTCCGGGGCCATTGGGGGCAGTTTTTCCCATGAGTTTATGGTCCTGGCGGATACTGGAGAGGATACCATTGCCACCTGTAATGACTGTGATTTTGCTGCTAATCTGGAAAAAGCTGAAGTTAGGTGTGAAGGCCCTGATTGTCCGGAATG
>PWPY01000354.1 GCA_003558575.1 Desulfonatronovibrio sp. | reverse complement strand
CTCATAACGTTCAGATAGGCCCAAATAGTGTAATCATTTCCCAAGTGGGTATTTCCGGAAGCACCATGCTGGGCAGAAACGTTATTCTCGGAGGACAGGTCGGCGTGGCTGGCCATCTGAAAATCGGTGACAATGCCAGAGTAGCTGCTAAATCAGGAGTGGGTAAGGATATACCCTCAGATACAGACTGGGGAGGCATCCCTGCCATGGGCCATTCTACATTTCTCAAAAACGCAGTCCTTATGCCCAAGATCCCTCAAATATTCAAACGTGTGAAAAAACTGGAAAACCAATTAAAAGAACTGCAGGAACTGCTGCCTCAAGGAGATAAAAAATGAAGCCCCCAATCCAGGGAGAAATTGTAAGCAAAGATATCCTGGACCTTCTACCACACAGATACCCTTTTTTGCTGGTGGACAGAGTCCTGGAATTTGAGCCTTTCAAATATATCAAGGCTGTAAAAAACATTACCCTCAATGAGCCTCATTTCCAGGGACATTTCCCAATGTATCCAGTGATGCCGGGAGTTCTAATTCTTGAGTCCATGGCACAGACAGGGGGAATTATGGTCATTAAGAGCGTTGAAGAAAAAATGGACGGGAAAATATTTCTTTTCGCTGGCCTTGATAAAGTCCGCTTTCGCAAACCTGTTTTTCCAGGGGACCAGATGATTCTCGAAGTTGAGTATGGTCGTCATAAAATGAACCTCTGGAAAATGGAGGCAAAGGCCTTTGTAGATGGTAGTGTTGCTGCCCAGGGAGTTTTTTCAGCAGCCATCGTGGACAGGGAAGATCAATAATGAACACTCAAGTACATCCCACGGCAATTATTGACCCTGATTGTCAACTCGGGGAAAATGTTATCATTGGCCCGTACACCATCATTGAAGGCAATACCCGCATTGGCAGCGGAACCAGAATTGATGCTTTTGCCCAGATCAAAAACTTCACTTCTCTGGGTCAAAACAACCACATCTATTCTTATGCCTGTATCGGAGAAGCACCCCAGGACATAAAATATAAAGATGAAGAGACATGGTTAGAAATCGGAGATAACAACAAAGTCAGAGAATATTCCACATTAAACAGAGGAACGCCTGATGGAAACAAGGTGACCAGGATAGGTTCAAACTGTTTTTTAATGGCATACACTCATGTGGCTCACGACTGTGTGCTTGAAGACGGCGTTATTATGGCCAATGGGGCTACCCTGGCTGGACACATTCATCTTGGACAACGCTCTGTAGTTGGAGGTTTGTGCGCAGTACACCAGTATGTACGTATAGGCGAATTCGCTTTTATTGGCGGCAAAAGCGGTGTTGCCCAGGACATTCCGCCCTATATGCTTG
This sequence comes from Desulfonatronovibrio sp., assembly GCA_003558575.1. Lineage (GTDB taxonomy): Bacteria > Desulfobacterota > Desulfovibrionia > Desulfovibrionales > Desulfonatronovibrionaceae > Desulfonatronovibrio. The sequence continues at coordinate 1,307 of PWPY01000354.1, read as the reverse complement.
TGGCCGGAGAACGGGCCAAAGTATATGGCCCCAACCTCATCGGCATGCGTCGGGCAGGGTTTGACCGCAAGGAGATTTCAGCTGTAAAAAAGGCTTTCCATCTCATCTGGGGATCAGGTGTTTCCAGATCTGATGCCTTAGATACCATTAGAAAAGAATTCGGTCAGTATAATGCCATTGAAAAGCTGGTTTCTTTCATTGAAACCAGTAAGCGGGGAATTGTTTCCAGAGATAATGACAAGGAAAAGGATGTCCGGGAATAGGACCTTAGGCCTTGTGGCCGGTGGGGGGCAGTTTCCTTTTCTTGTGGCCAGGGAAGCCCGAAAGCTGGGATATGATATTGTAGCTGTTGCCTTTAATAAAGATACAGATACTGAGATTGACCAGCATGTTTCTAAGATAGAATGGATAAAGCTGGGTCAGTTAGGCAGACTGATTAAATTTTTCAAAGCTAATAATGTCGACCAGGTTGTATTTGCCGGGCCCATCAATAAACCGGGAGCCTTTGATATTCGTCCGGACATCAGGGCCATCAGGCTTCTTTTCAGCCTGAAAAGCCGTAACGATAATTCCTTACTGACTGCGGTTGCCGGTGAACTGAACTCCGAAGGTCTTGAGGTTGTTTCTGCAATAAAATTTGTGCCCGGTCTTGTATCTCCCGTAGGAAATATTTCCAAACGAAGGCCTTCAGAAGCTGAAAAAAATGATATCCTTTTTGGCTGGCCTCTCCTCAAAAATATTGGAGCCATGGACATTGGACAATGCTTGGTTGTCAAGGAAAGGGTTGTTGTTGCCGTGGAAGCCATCGAAGGTACAGATCAAACCATCCTCAGAGCGGGCAGTCTAATCAAAAAAGACTTTACTGTCCTTAAAACTTTCAAGCCGGGCCAGGATGAGCGCATAGACCTGCCGGCAATGGGACTGAAAACTATTGAAACAATGATTCAGGCTGGAGCTTCCTGCCTTGCCTACGAGGCAGGTAAAAGCCTGTTTTTTGATCTGGATGAGGCCATAGAGCTGGCGCAGAAAAATAAAATTTCAATTATTGGTATTGATCCAGAGAAACCTTTGGAAGATCAAATCTAAAATCTTCCATGTTCAGTGATTTATGTTCTTCAAACACTGTATCTATTCAGCATGCTTTTATACTGCTCAACCGGCTGTCTTCTGCTATAGCCTATTTTTTCTGGATTCCGGCTTTCGCCGGAATGACGCTAAAGAGTAGGGGTTTGCTTTAACCATCACTCCGGACTTGATCCGGGGTCCGGTATTTTTGAATTTCGATTTACCAGAAGGTAGCTGAATGG
>PWPY01000137.1 GCA_003558575.1 Desulfonatronovibrio sp. | reverse complement strand
TTCCGGAAACGAGGAGTTTTTTCTTCTGGCAAGGAAATCAATCAATTATAAGGAGGCGTATCTTAATACGTTGACGAATAATTGTGCAGATTGACGCAGCCAAAAGGAAAAAGAGCCGTTTCCAGAAACTAAATAAACTTAATAAATACAAACCCCAGTATCACCAAAAGAAGCGTAACGCTAATAACTACATCAAGCCTTTTTTCCAGAAAAAGCCTTGCCCTTTCCCCCTGCCAGTAGATAAATGCTGCTATCAGGTAAAACCTGATTCCGCGGCTTAATACAGAGGCGATAATAAAAACAGCGAGGTTAATTTTGAATGCCCCGGCGGTCAGGGTACAAACCTTATAAGGTACAGGGCTGATGCCTGCCACAGCTACTGCCCAGGCATCATATTTATCATACCATTCCTGAATTATCAGATACTTATCAGTAAGACCATAAAAATTTATTATGGCCATGCCAAGTACTTCCATAAAAAAAAGACCGATAAAATATCCCACAACTCCACCAAGCACCGAAGCAGCGAGGCATATTGAAGCCAGCCTGAAAACCTTGTCAGGCTTAGAAAGCCCCATGGGTATAAGCAAAAGGTCCTGAGGAATGGGGAAAAAGATAGACTCTGTAAAAGCAACCAGCATCAGCACTTTTTCTGCGCCTTTTCTGGCTGCAAGATCCCAGATTCTGCCCATATACCTCTGAAAAATTTTCACTCAAAAGTCCCTACCAGCCAAATTTTCCCACAAGATCCACGAATGCTACGCTGCCCATATCTTCTCTTTCCACGCTGCCATCATTTTTGGTAATTTTGATAAGCTTCTGACTTCTTTTGGAATCCCCTACCGGAATTATCAATATTCCCGGGTCACTGAGCTGATCCACGAGAGGTGTTGGCACATCCGGGCCACCGGCTGTTACCAGAATTCTGTCAAATGGTGATTTCTGGGGCCAGCCCATGGTCCCATCATCAAGCTTGGTTTTTATGTAGTGATAACCCAGCTGGGAAAAAAGCTTTCTCGCCCTCTGGTAAAGGGGTTTTACTCTCTCGACACTGAATACGTCAGCGCCCATCTCTGCCAGAACTGCAGCCTGATATCCTGAACCTGTTCCTATCTCCAGGACTTTCATGCCGGGCTTAACATCTAACAGACTGCTCATGAGAGCAACAATATAAGGCTGGGAAATGGTCTGACCATAACCGATGGGCAGAGGATGATCTGCATAAGCCTGAGACTGCAGGGCCTCATCAACAAACAGATGCCTTGGTACTGAAAGCATTGCCGTGATTACTTCCTGGTCTTTTATGCCTCTACCTTCGATCTGCTCACGAACCATTTTTTCCCTGATACGCTTGGGATCAATAACCAATTTCAATCTCTCCTGAATAGCGTTATAGATCAAGACGGATTTTCCGCATCAAATAATTTCTGCCCCAATAAAAGCTTTTTAATAGCCTGTCCAATTATTATTTCAGATCCATCAACTTTATGGTTCCTCGATATTTCATATGGATTTATTAAAAGTAAGCGCTCCACCCGGGCGGCCCGGGTCCAAACCTTCGAGTAACTTGGAATTACCTCAACGCGTAGATTGCTTCGCTCTGCTCGCAACAAGGATTGCCGCACTCGAAGACTCGCTCGCAATGACACCTGATCTGTCACAGATGAAATTACGCAAAACCTGTCATTGCGAGGGAGCCTAAGCGACCGAAGCAATCTGTATGACAAAAACATAATACCCTGATTTTATTGCCAATATGATTCCAGTTACTTGTAAGAAGCAGCAATCCCACTCCAAACTTCCAAAGGAAAACTTTACCTGCAGGAAGTTAGCCCTATCTGTTCCAAGTCATATCTGGTTGCATATCTTCAATCTAACAGGTAGTTGTAAATAAAACGTAACTGTTCACCATATTTTTCTACTTTCAGATAAAGCCTCACAGCATGGTGAATAGTTACAATAAAAACATCAATATTGACCGCTTTTTTCTGGTTAGCCAAATTTTGATTGTTTGACCGATTTAAATTTCAAATTAGGAGGCAGGCATGCTTAAAGTCAAAGACATCATGACCAGTGATATTTTCACCCTTAAACAGACTGATAACCTGGCCCTTGCAAGATCTGTAATGAACCTGGCAAGAATAAGGCATATCCCTATAGTTTCTTCCGACAATCATTTTATTGGACTCTTGACTCACAGAGACATCCTTGCTGCCACTGTGTCCAAGCTGGCAGATGTTGACAGTCAAACCCAGGAAGAGATCGACCTTGGAATACCTGTGATGGAAATAATGAACCTCAATGTAAAATCCGTATCTTCTGAAGATTCCCTAAGAGATGCTGCCTCTTTACTGCTGGAACATAAATTCGGATGTCTGCCTGTAGTTGACAATGACATACTTGTGGGAATCATTACTGAGGCGGATTTTCTAAGCCTTACCATCAGCCTGCTGGATGCCCTGAAAGACGGTGCTGAGGAGTATGTTTAGAATAAAATTGAACCTGAAAAAGCAATTAATTATTTGCAGGTTTTCTTCTTAATAAAAAAGGTCGCAACCATGTTTGCGACCTTTTTTTAGACTGGTAGAAAAAACTGAAAAAAAGTTTCAGCCTAATCTTGCTGCTATTTCAGCAACATGACGTCCCTGAAACCGGG
>PWPY01000295.1 GCA_003558575.1 Desulfonatronovibrio sp. | reverse complement strand
GACGATGTCCCGAGCCCAGACCCAGTAACCCAAGAATTCCAATGAGTGCATGAGCAAAAGCAAGATTTTTTTTCTGATTTCCAGACTGAGATAAATAAGGTGACCAGGGTACGGAAACACTTATTCCGCCATGTACATCACCTACCGCGTAACCCTGATGTCCGTGACAGCCAAGACAGTTCTCCCCGGTAACCAATGGCTTCATGAACCTCAAATATGGCTGACCATCCATGGTTTCAACAGATGTAATCCGCTCGGCGCCCTGCTCAAAGGCCATCAAAGCCCGGATCTCCCAGTCGTCGGCCCTGTTTTCAGGGCGTAAAGGATTCAGGCTGGTGATGTGTCCCTTCATGTTGTACTGCTCAAAGCCCAATTCGTGCACCTGGCGGGTCATGTAGGCCGGATTGATGAGGGTCAGTTCCCGGCCGCCCGTAGTGGTCACGTCCCGGTCCGGCATATGTTCAAGATAGGGGTTAGGCGGGGTGGTTTCAATGGGCTGGACATATACGCCGCCATGCATGGTAGCCCAATGACGGTATACAACATCCTTTTCAAAATAAGCCCTGGCTTCATTTTCAGCCAGATCTCTGGTTGTCTTATCCACCTGGTGCCAGTTCCAGGTTAGAGACGCAATCAGCACGACGATCCAGACCACTGCACCAGTAAGTATCAGCACATTCGTGGTCAAAGAAGCGGCTGGTGCGTGCTTATTCATAACTTTACCTTGTTTTAGAGTTTGCGTCCTGGACAATTCAAAAACCGGCAGGTGTGTTCTGATGCCCCTGCATATCAGTAATGTCCACATGGCATCCGATCATGCGCAAAGGATTGCCCTGTTCACCCCATTCCACCACAGCTCCGGTACAAAGTACCCACACAGTGGTTCCATCCCGGTGGCGATATCTGACCCTTACTTCATACGGCCTGGACCCGCGGCTTGCTACATGCTCCTGGTAGGCATCCAGGGCCAGGGGTAAATCATCGGGAAAGATCAGGCGTTTCCAGTTATCAGATTGGTTGTCCAGCTCATGGTCCTCGTAGCCGAACAGTTTTTTGAGCATAGGACTTAGATAAACCGTATCCTCCTGGATATTCCAGTCCCAGTATCCAGCCAGGGCATATTCCAACATCTGTTGCAAATAGCGATGGTTCAGAGCCAACTTTTGCCAGGAGTGTCTTATTTCTGTCACATCCTGACTAACGCCGTATATTGCTATGGCCTCTCCTTCTTCATTGCGCACAAGCTCACCTCTGGCATCAACCCAGGACACCTCACCCGAATCTTTTCGGATAATGCGGTGCTCAATGCGGTACTCAGACTCTCCTTCCAGAGCCCGTTTGAAACACTCCTGAATTATGGTCAAATCATCTGGGTGGGCCAGAGAAAAGAGCTCTTCGGTAGTAATTTCCTTTGGCACCATGCCATGAATCCTAAACCAGTTGGGCGACATACGAAAGCCATCGCCTTGTATGTCCCACTCCCAACTGCCCAATCGAGCAACCTGCTCGGCCTTCTGCAAAAGCAGACTCTGCCTGTACAGACTTTCATGCTGTTGCTTGATCGCTGTCTTATCCCGTATCCAGAGAAGCAGACGATAAGGTTTGTCCAAAACATCATATACAGGGTATATTCTGCATTCTAATAGCTGACCATCTGTAAATACTTCCTGTTGGGTATGTGTTCCTTCGGCCATGGCCTGCTTAGCCATATTTTTGAGAATACCATAAATCTCTTTATCCATTATTTGTTTCAACCCACAATCAGTAGCATAGTCATATTGCTCCCCACAATAACGCATGATTTCGCTGTTGCCTTCAAGCATAGTCAAATCAGGAGCAAGAATGAACAAGGCATCTCTGGTATAATGGATGAGACCTTTAAGGAGATTCTGCATGTTCTGCAGATCTCGTTCGGCATGTCTGCGAACATGAACTTCCGGATCCACCTCAGTCTTGATTTCCTTCTGAATGCTGCTTTTCTCCATCAGTGACTTCTGTTGGGTCTGAGATGCAAAGCTTTCACGCATAGCTTTTTCGATGTTGGTAACATCCACAAAAATTGCGCATGCTGAATGGGTGCCGGAATAGCTTTCGGGGCAGACAGTTCCAAAAACAACAGTCGGAATCTGCAATCGAAAGGCTGGTTGCAGGCGGATTTCTCTGCCTGAAAAAAATACTCCGGAAATCAGCTGATTTAGAGCAAGGCTAAGACGGGGTCGATCAGATGACACTACATACTCTTTGATAAACGATTCAAGGGAGATATTATCTAAATGCTCGTTGATACCCAGCATTTGACAAAGGGAACCAGACATGATCACCGAACCTGTATCCTGAAGAATATATAAAAAGCCAGCTCCTGACAAAAGCTCGGACCACGATTTATGTTGTTTTTGAAATGCTTTCCATGAAGGGGCGTTGTTCTCTTCCTCTTGGCACGGGATAAATAAGACAGATGGGTCAATATGAAGGGCTGCAGATAGAGCATGGATGGCTCCAAAAGAAGGCCCTGAAGCTCCACGTTCAATTTTATTGAGATGATGGGGCGACAAGCCGGATCTCTCAGCCAAATCCTTACGAGTCATCCCTGATTTGAGACGCAGACTTTTAAGACGCATCCCAAAGGCGGCAATGTCTTCTGTTTCAGCAGACGTGGCAGG
>PWPY01000348.1 GCA_003558575.1 Desulfonatronovibrio sp. | reverse complement strand
TACATCCCTTGAATCAAACAAAACTCCATCACAGTCAAAAATTATCCCCTTAAGCCCATCAAGATTAGCCCCATTTAGAAATGGATTGCAAATTACCAAAAAAACCTCCTGGTTACTTCATAGCCTGAGGAAAATATTCCAGACTCATTTCCCTGAGCTTAAATTTCTGTACTTTTCCGCTGGCAGTCATGGGGTATTCCTTAACAAAGGCTACATATTTGGGAGTTTTGTATCTTGCAATTTTTCCCCTGCAAAAATCCCTGACATCCTCAGGTGAATACTCATATCCTGATTTAGGAATAACAAATGCGCCAACCTCTTCGCCATACTTCTGACTGGGCACACCAACTACCTGAACATCCTGGATACCTTCCATGGTATAAAGGAATTCTTCCACTTCTCTGGGATAAATATTCTCTCCACCACGGATGATCATGTCTTTGAGACGTCCGGTTATACTTAAATAACCCTCTTCATCCATAACCCCAAGATCTCCAGAAAAGAGCCAGCCATCTGAATCAATGGTCCTGGATGTTTCCTGAGGCATGTTGTAGTAGCCCTTCATGACATTGTACCCGCGACAACAGACCTCTCCCTGTACACCAGGCCCGACTGGTTCCTTGGTATCAGGATCAATAAGCCTGACTTCTATTTCAGGCATGGGGCGCCCTACTGTTTCAACCCTTTTGGCAATATCATCATCAGTCCTGGTTTGAGTCATTACTGGAGAAGCTTCTGTAAGGCCATAACAAATGGTAATATCTTTCAGATTCATCTTATCAATAACTTCACGCATAACCTTTATGGGGCAGGGAGAACCCGCCATAATTCCAGTGCGCAGGCTGCTGTAATCAAACTTATTGAACAGTCGGTGCTCAAGGACTGCAATAAACATCGTAGGCACGCCGTAAAGAGCTGTACATTTTTCTGTTTCCACTGAGGTCATTATGAGCAGAGGATTAAAACCCTCTAAAATAACCATTGTTGAGCCGTGACTTACAGCAGCCAGGACTCCCAGTACACACCCGAAACAATGAAACAGGGGGACAGGCAGACATATCCTGTCTATGTGAGTAAGTTTCTGGTTTTCTCCAATCCAGTAACCATTATTGGCAATATTATAGTGAGTAAGCATAACACCTTTGGGAAAACCAGTGGTTCCTGAAGTGTATTGCATATTAACCACATCATGAGGATCAAGACTTCTCTGCCTGTTAAGGTATTCGCCATCGGAAACCATACTTCCCAGGGCCTTGATTTCCGGAATTGAATACATTCCTCTATGCTTTTCCTGCCCCAGAAAGAAAACTCTTTTGAGACCAGGGAACGCCTGACTCTTGAGATGCCCTCTCGGCTTGGTTTTAAGTTCTGGAATGAGATCATAAACTGTTTGAACATAATCTGTATCCCTGAAGCCATCAATAATTATTAGATTTTCAGACTCAGACTGCTTCAGGAGATAAGCAATTTCATGTTTTTTATAGTATGTGTTCACCGTAAGAAGTATGGCCCCGATTTTGGCTGTTGCAAACTGCAGTGCAACCCAATGAGGAACATTGGTAGCCCATATGGCGACCTTTTCTCCTTTTTGCACCCCCAACGACATCAGGCCTTTTGCCAGCCTGTCAACCTCATCGGAAAACTCACGATAAGTAAGCTTATAGTCACGGTCCACATAAATAACCGCTTCATTATCAGGATATTTTTCTACAGCTTCATCTAACAGGCTACCCAGTGTAATCTCTCGTAACGGTTTATCCCACATTATTTCTTAACTCCGAACTTCCTTAAAATATTCATTAGTAGATTATAGAAAAAACTTTTTGGCCAGACGCTCAAAAATCTCAAGCGACAGTCCGGCACCCACTTGAGTTGTCAGTAAAGACTAATGCCGGGATAATACCTGTGCAAGTGGGTGCCGGATAAAGAGCAAAAAAAGTTCAAGATCGCAGCGTATTTATGATACGTAAGAGTTTGAACTTTTTGGAGCAACGCAGCAATTGGGAGTTTTTCAACGGGCTGCTAAGCTATTCAGGAAAATAAAGTACAGCGTATATTTGAGCATTCTCATTATTCCGGGCTGAAACATGGTGAGGCACAATGGAATTGTAATAAACACTATCCCCGGACTTAAGAATATAAGTTTCCTGACCATAGATTATTTCAACTTCTCCTGAAACAACTACAATAAACTCTTCACCTTCATGTGAAGACAATTTTTTATCCTTGGCTGACTCGGGAAAAATTTCAATGAAAAAAGGCTCCATATGCCTGTCGCTCTTACCCTTTCCAAGGGAGAAAAAGCGCAAAGCCGCAGGCCTTTCTTTGCCTTTTAGCAGGGTAGATTCTTCTTCCCTTTCTTCAAGCCTGACAATCAGCGGATCCTGACTTATGGTATCATCGAGAAAGGTTCCCAGACGAGTGCCAAGGGCTCTCGCTATTTTAAGCAGGGGGCCAAGAGAAGGGTACATTTCATCTTCTTCAATGGACTGAATATAGTCGCTGTCCAGTCCACACCTGGATGCAAGCTCATCCAGTGAAACTTCTTCCAGTTCCCTGAATTTTCTAATTTTATGGCCGATTCTTTCTTTAATCATTATTCCTCCTCATAACAGTCCTGAGTTTTATATTATTGGCGGCAGATCAGTTATGAACTGCTGATT
>PWPY01000119.1 GCA_003558575.1 Desulfonatronovibrio sp. | reverse complement strand
GATGTTGTGCCCGGACTGGATTTAGTGAAGTACTTTTTGATTATGCGCGACGATACGAGATTTCCTAGTTTGCTTAAAATCGTCTCTGTTAATACGTGCCCACCAATAGCAGAATTAGATATCTCCACAATAGAAACAAAGTCACCGAATCGACTGGAAAAAACAGACATATAAAAATAAGAACACCAAAAAACTTTTTCATTTAACCTCCTGAAAAATTCTAACTATGCACCTCAACTTATGACCTGAGTCAAAAGGCTATAAAATCAAAGCAATGGGCTGAAAATCTTGACCACACCTTCGGTCATCCTTTTATAGAGGGGTCTTCTAAGCCAGAATTCCGGCCTGATTCTTGTGGAATGCCCTCTGTAGCAATTCTGAAGCATTTTAAGATTATAAATAAATTCCGGTTCAAAAATAATCATAACCAGCTCGATGTTCAGATAAAAGGAACGAATATCAAAGTTAGCTGATCCCACAATGGCCATATCATCGTCAACAGTCATTATTTTGGTATGAAGCATACCTTCATTGAACATATACACATTGCCACCATTTCTCAAGACAACCCCGCAAAAATATGCGCTGGCCTGATCAACCAGCAGGTGATCGCTGCGGTCAGGGACAATGATATCCACTTCAACCCCCCTGGCTACTGCCAGACGCAAGGCTGTAATCAGGCCTTCATTGGGAATAAAATATGGAGATGTAATGGAAATTCTGTTTCTTGCTGAGTGAATGGACTGGATAAGAATGTCCTGAAAGCCCTCTGTAGGCTGATCAGGACCGGTGGGCACCACCTGAATAGTTGCCCTTCCCTCTTTTTTTGCTGCAGGATAAAGACTTGGGAAGTCCAGGACTTCATCAGTTTCATAAAACCAGTCTTCTACAAAAACAGCCTGAAGCTGGCGCACTGTGGGACCTTTGATCCTGACCATTACATCATGCCACTGTCCAGCTTTTTTATGGCCAAAATCTGAATCTACGATATTCTGAGATCCAGTATAGCCTGTCTGACCGTCAATAACAGCAAGTTTGCGATGATTTCTTATGTCTAACCGGGAAAGTCTAAGCCTCAAAGGATTAGCAGGTAAGGCCGGATATACTTCAACTCCCTTACTAATCATCCAGCTGCCAAGTTCTGAAAACATACCTCTGGAGCCCACAGCATCCGCCAGGACCCGGCACTGGACACCTTTCTGAGCCGCATCAACCAATGCCTCCGCCACCTGCTTACCTGTTTCATCATTTCTGAAAATATAAAAAAGCAGATGAACATGGTCCCGGGCTTTTTTTATATCAGCAATAAGGGATTCTATAAAATCATCTGTGTCTGCGATCAAAGCTACCTTGTTGCTGCCCAGAAGAGGCAATCCTCCATGTCTTTCAGCCAACCCCACAAGAACCCGGTAATCCTCATTTACCTGACATCCCTGATAATTGGGACACTCTAAGTATTCTGAGTTAATGCGGTGAAAATTGGCGTGATTTTTCAGTCTTCGGGAGAGTCTGGGCCTGCTCAGGCCATGCTCACCAACCAGTAGATAAACTATGAGCCCAAGCCAGGGAGACAAAAAAATTACCGCAACCCATGCCAGACTGGTAGTAGGGTCTTCCTTACGCATGCCTATTACGGGGATCATGCAGATTCTGATGATCCATCCCCCAAGTGTCCAGAAAAGAGAATCAAATATCATATATCCCTCGCAGAAATTAGCTTCTCCTGCCTGTGGTAAAATCCTTGTAAATGGTCACCATCTTTTTTTATTCTAAAGCCAGCCTTTATCCAATGGACCGTTAATCCCTTTTATTCCAGGAAACAAGCAAATTGTTAATCCAAAACTGTAAGCAGCCATTCCGGATCAAACGTGAAATAGCCTTTACTTATCAATATGTGACTCAAAAGATACTTTCATGTCACCTGAATTTCATATTCCTTGGGTAAAAAGACGCATGTCCTGATGAGGTCCAGGGACATTCCGTCACATCTTACGTCTGCCTCCTGAAAACAGACAAGAATTGGCCTCCTGAGTACTGTCCGGTATTCACTATAGAAGGTTAAGGCCTATTGCAAAGCCTCGCTGAATGACCATGAGTGAATGCCGGACATTCATCCAAATCATGCAAAAAAGGGATACTCTATGACCATGACTTTAAACCATAACCCCGTGAAAAAGATGCAACAAGTAAATATGCCCCAGGAAAATTCTCTGCATGATATTAATCTGAACAGAAATCTTTTTGCCCATCGCAATCTGGTATTAATGTATTTTGAAACAAATGATCTGAACCTCTTTGAGAATTTCTTTGGCTCAGCAATAGTGATGCAGGCCATGGAAAGGGCTTTGACAAGTCTTAATAAACTATGCGCAAGCCTTATTAAGGGCTACTTTGAAATTAAAGAAATCAATCACACCGGCCATATTATCATTTTTGAAAAAGAAAAACTTGAAACACCGGATATTGTAAATCTTCTGGTAAAAATCAAACCCATGATCCGGGAAGAAATCAACAAAGTCTTTTTTCCTCTCACAGGACAGAAAGCCGATCTAAAAGTGGGATATTCATTCCTGCCTGGTGGAAACGGCAATTGTTCTTTTCAGGAAAAAATATACCGGGCTACAATGGAGGCCCGTCAGTCCGCAGTATGCAAACTGGATTTAAACGAATTGCCTCTTTTACAGG